>NZ_CAWPKW010000001.1:0-1009 GCF_963888615.1 Brasilonema octagenarum UFV-OR1
ACCCCAACGCCAGATCCCTCTGTCGGGAAACCCTCCTGCAGGACTGGCTCCGCAACGCACTGGCTCTCCTTGCTAAGGAGAGGGAAAGATTTTTGCGTAGCAAAAAGCGAGGGTGAGATTTTGAGACGGAAAATTCCACGCAATTAGTTAAACTAACTTGAATTATGATTAGCAACTCCAACTCAGACTTTCTGCCTCCCCCAGTTCAAGACAACGAATTTCTCCCACCAATGAGTTCCTGGGTTACTATGGGCGGACTGGTGATGGTTGGTATTTTGGGAATCAGTGTCATTGTTGCTTCTGTCGCTAAATACAAAGTCACCGTTAAAGCACAAGCACTCGTCCGTCCGGCTGGTGAATTGCGAATTGTGCAAGCTGCCACAGAAGGTCAGGTTATGCATATATCTGTCAAAGAAAATCAAGTTGTCAAAAAAGGAACAGAGATTGCCACTATCGATGACTCTCGCCTGCAAACCAAAAAGAGCCAACTAGAAAGCAATATCCAGCAGAGTCAGTTACAAATTGTTCAAATCAATGCTCAAATTAGTGCTCTTAATAACCAGATAGCGGCAGAAACCGACCGTACCAAGGGGGCTGTTGACTCAGCAGTCGCTGAACTCAGTCGCCGTAGTCGGGATTATCGAGACAGACAAATTACCAGTAACAAAGATGTGGAAGAAGCCGGGGCGAACTTAAAGCAAGCCGAGGCAGAATTGCAAAAAGCACAAGCACAATTACAATCAACCCAAGCGAACTTCAAGTCAAGCCAAGCTGCGTTAAGCGCAGCCAAGTCAAAGCGGAACCGATATCAGAGCGTAGCCAAAGTTGGAGCTCTTTCTTATAATCAATTGGAAGAAGCACTACTAGTTGTTGACCAGCAATCGTCAGCCGTTGAGGTACAAAAAGCAGCAGTTTTGGCACAACTTCAAGCGATTGAGCAGCAAAAACAAGCGATTTCGGCTGCTACAGCAAAATGGCAACGTGCTCAAGCTGCTCTTAATCCTAGTAA
>NZ_CAWPKW010000002.1:0-1008 GCF_963888615.1 Brasilonema octagenarum UFV-OR1
CTGCTGGTCGAGCAGAATCGTCTTGTTGGCTTCGACGGCGAGAATGCGGCCGCCGGCTTCGTGCAGCGTCTTGATGGTCTGCACGCCGATGGTTGGGACATCGAATCGCATGTCCTGCTGTGGCTTGGCGACCTTCACCACGGTGAAGCCGCCACGTCGGCACAACTCTCCGGCACGACGGATCGCCCGGTCGGTCCCTTCTATGGCTTCGACGGCGAGGACCGCACAGTCGTGGACCATCACCGATTGGCCGACATCGAGCCGGCCCATTTCTTTGGCGAGGTCCCAACCGAAGCGGATGTCATTCCACTGGGCATCGGTCGGACGGCGTTTCGTGAGGAATCCGTGCTTCACGAGTAACTCCGGACAAATGTCGAGGGCGGAACCAAAATGAATGTCATCGCGGGCGAACTCCCGGATGACCGCCAGCAGAAGCGTGTCATCTTTGCGGTCCTGCCGGGCATAGCGGTACCACATGTGAATGGTCCGCCAGTCGGGCATTAATCGCAGAATCCGCCATGGTTGAAAGAGAACGGTCTTCTCAATCTTCCCAGCCATCACGGCTTGATGGACGCGCTGCTTCTTGAAGATGCGGATGATGCGGCCGAGGCGCGCGAGCGGCGTCGTGAAGTATTGATGGCAGATGTCGCCGAGTTCATCGGGCGCCATGCCGATCACACCGACGCCGACGACGTGGAGACCCTGTCGGCGGGCGGCTTCGGCGAAGACAATCGGGAAACGACCGGCCCCCGCCAGCAATCCCACGCGTGGCGGGAAGGGCAGCACCTCCGGCGACATCCTGTCGGAATGAGGTCGCATCATGCGATTCCGTGATCCTTCACTGCAGCCCTGTCACTCCGTGACAGGATCGCCGATTGAACCGAACGTCTGCATTTCATCGGCAATTCCTGTCGCAGAGCGACAGGGCTACTTCACTCGTTCCCACGCTCCGCGTGGGAATGCCTGGCCGCGACGCTCTGCGTCGCGATTTTCGTCACTCGTTCATGC
>NZ_CAWPKW010000003.1:0-20696 GCF_963888615.1 Brasilonema octagenarum UFV-OR1
CCATTCTTGAGCTACACCCAATGGCACACCCCGCAACAATGCCCCAGAGTCATAGCTACTATTCTTCCACTCAATCACTGCTACCTTCAATCGTTCTTGCCAAACGCGAAACTGACGGTTAGCGTTCATCCACTCTCGCAAAGTCAGCCATTCGCGGATTAAAGCTTCATGGACAACTTCTACTGTATCTTCTCCTGAGTTGTCATCGCGTCCCGTAACAACTAAACGGGCTTGGTATCCTGCTAAATAACTTACCAATCCCCAATTCTCTTCCCCAACTTCTTTGCGTGTAGCCAGCCGTCGAGTATCTTCCGTTCCTTCCCCCGGACGCACTAATTGTACAAAAATTCGCTGTGCCTGCTTTTGCTCTGTTTGGCTAAGTTGACTATAAACCTGCTGGGCATGATTAGCTAATGCCTTTTTCACACCGCCAATTTCAGTATATGCTTGGTGAGTTAACAATCGGTTTTCCTGCTTTGACCATAATCGGGTAAGAGCAAATTCCAACAGTGGTAAATTGCCCGGTTCAAGTCCCACATCATCCAAGATTCGCTCTTGTAATTGTGCTTCAAATTGCACTTCTAGCTTTTGGGCTGGTAGGGCGATCGCTGCTTGTAGTTCCTGCCGACTCATGGAACTTACCAGCTGGGGTGTAAACTCCTGCAATGCATCCCGAAAAGGGCGGTAGGAGAGAACATAGCCGTAGAAGTCAGCTCGTAAAGTGAAAACCAGTGTGAGAATTTTCTGATGGATAGCTTCGAGTAACGTATCAGTAAAGCGTTCTTGTTCTTCCTTCTGGCAAAGGGTGTAGAGTTCTTCAAATTGATCGGCAAACAACAGAAAACGTTTATCTGAGTTACGTTCTCTAATGCTAGACACTACCTGCTGCAATGTCACTTTACCCTGCTGTATATCTGCTGCTAGTCCAGCCGCTGCTCGCAATTTTTCAGTTTCACTAATTTCTGGTGGTTCTAATTGACGCACGAATACAGAAGCAAGCTGATAAAATGGCTGATTACCAGGACGAAAGGATTCAATCACCCAATTTCCTTCACCTCGCAACTGTGGAATTAGTCCAGCAAACACCACCGAAGATTTGCCACTCCCACTAGGACCAATCACAGCTACCAACGACTGAGAGCGAGTTGCTTGCACTAAGCTATTTACAAATGTATCACGTCCAAAAAAGAATGCTGCATCTTCTTCCCCAAATGCAGACAATCCTTGATATGGGTTGGGAGGAATGACTTCTGTTTGAGGTGCTGTGGGGATAATTAACTGTTTTTTGCTCAGTACTGGAGTCTGCTGTTCCAAAAAACCAATCATTTGAGAACAACCAAGATCATAGGCAAACTGTACCTCTTCCCCGGCGGCGATCGCATCATAAAACGCCACAGCAAAACCAACAGCTGCTTTATCCCCTACTGTCGAATTCATGCCAATCACATAATTGACGTGTTGGCGAATTGCTTCTGCTTGCATTTGGGAGTAACAAGCGTTTAAAAGGACACATTCAACTCCTTTAGTGGCAAACAGCTTAAACATGCTCCCCAGTGCTTCGCCGGAGATTAATGCAGGCTGTCCTGTTTCATCTTGCAAAAGAATACCATCTTGCCCAGCACCGTGTCCGCAGAAGTGAACAATTTGCGGCTGATAATCTAACATGGCGCGGTAGAAGTCACGCTGACGTACCGCCCATTTTTGCTCTAACTTGAATTCTGCTCGTTTGTTAGCGCGTCGCAATCCTTCATCAATTTCTCGTACTTCTTGATCAAGTCGTAGCCTTGAGGTACTTGTCGGATTTGCTGCCAGAATTAAAATGGTTTTGACATGGGTGTAGTTGTTCATGGTATCTGGAAAAGGTTTTAGAGCTAGCCTATTGAGGACTTACGCACTGAAAACCCGAAACTTCCATCCCCCCTAACCCCCTTAAAAGCCCCCTTTTTAAGGGGGTTAGGGGATCTCTTCTGCCTAAGTTCTACTATTATTAAATAGCTAACAGCCAATAGAACAAATTAGCTGTTAGCTATTTAACAATTAACAATCTTCTTCACCACCAGTTTCACCTGTTCTGTTGTCCATTTGTCACTGGGATAAGCCGCAGCACTTATATTTCTATTTGGGGGTTGAACACTTGCAACTGCTGCTAATAATTCTTCAAGTGGGTTAGTTGCTCTAAATACCTGTGTTCCCCTACGAGGTTTGTCTAGTGCTGGTAGTTCAAGACACCGGAAATTCGTTGCACCAACTGTGGCAAAAACTTTGAGAACATCGGCACTTTCGTTATAACCTTCACAAAGGCTTGTCTGGATGCGAATCATTTTCTCCCTGCCCGGATCTAACGGTTCAAAGGCAGCAGCCCCTTTTGGGTGTAGCTGGGAAATACTCCAATCTGGTTGAATAGCCAGTACGGTAATGTTGAGAACTTTGGTTGATTCATTGCGGATACGCAGTATTGCAGATTCATCTACGTCAAAAGTTGGGACGTTACCTGGAGGATTTAATGGTAATAATTCACCTCTGGTTTCTCCTGGTAGGCAGATGTCAACTTTTAGTTTTCCTGCAAATGATGATATTGGGTCGTTGTTGTCTAGTTGTAAAGTCGCTTGATACTTGGAAAGATGCACTAAGCGGTTAACGACACTAGCTGCAGCATTGTGTTCGTCTACTTTGAGTGGAGGGCGCAAATTAATTAATTCTCCACCTGCATCCAGAATTTCATATTCCCCTTCAGCGTTGACAGATACCTGATAGGTGACAGGTTCATCACTCGGTTGATCACTAGATAAGAACTCTACCCAACCATTGCCTTCTACGTTTTCTTTAGCGGCTTTGACTGCTGTCAATGCTTCTTTATAATCTATTTCTTTTGGTAGTTGCTGATTTTCTAAAGGAGGCAACAGGCGTACCTTTCGGACAAGTTTGACACTAGGAGACAGTAGTATAGCAGAAGCACCATCTTCAATAATTCCTTGACTGAGGGTTTGCTGTGTTGAATTACCCGCTTTAGAAGGAGGAATATAAAGACGCAAGTTGTTACCTGCTTGTTCTTGACGCAGGATTTTGGTAACTTCCGCAATAGATTCTTCTGCACGCACTTTTACAACTTTAGCCAGTGCGACTCGTTTATCAGTTTGGGAAAAATCGGTTATGCCTAATTGATAGATGGCAAACTCCGCGCCTTTACGCAAACCTTGTGCTTCGCCTGCTTGCAGGAGTACCTGATTGTTTGCCACATCTACTTTCTTGACAAGAATGGCAGATTGTGGTTTTGTAGATTTACCGCTGAAGAGCAGGCGATCGCCTTCTCCTTGCAGCATTGGTGTTTGTTGTTGAAACTGACTGTTTATCTTTGCGAGGATGCGATCGTGGAGTACCTTAAAGGTACAATCATTCCCCAACTTCTGTAGAGAGTCTAATAACCAATAAGTTAACGCACCATTGTTTTCTTTACCATTGAAAGCATATTCATAAGCAGACTCATTATCCCGACAAGCAGCCAATAAAACATATCCTTTAGGTTCAGGTAACCATCCACTAGCTGCAGTTACGTTGCGAGTGTTTTGTTGTCCGTGTGTTAATTGTTGCCAGTTTTGGATCAATTCTTCAGTTGATGCAACTAAGCTTTCTGTTGGTCGTGGCGTTGTGTCTATAATATTCTTATTTAAACCGCGAATATTAGCATCATTGACTCCTCCTCGTGTTGCTCCTCCAGAATGACAGCTATCCAGAACTAGTGTAACCACTAACCCTTTATCTACCATATTTTGTAAGAGTGTTGCCAACTCTAGATCACGAAGATAACGAGCTTCTGGATTGCCAATGTCTGTAGGGACAAGTGATTCATCTACCCGTAGCTTCCTTTGAGATCAGGATAAATTGTTGTCGAACGTCCACCATGTCCGGAGTAGTGGATGTAGACTTGGTCTTGAGGTTCAGCTAAATCAGTGAGTTGCTTAAATTTAGCTACGATATTGTCATATGTAGGTAGCTGTTCGGATGGCTCTTGCGGTATGTTGGGACTGTCAGAGTTGGAAGCTGTAAGTTTAAGAATATGTGCTGGGGGTACTTGCAGTTTGTTTCTCAGGAAAGATTCGACATGATTAATATCGCGCACACAACCAGCAAGACTGTTGTAAGAAGCTCCTTGTGGTAGCATGTTCGGTAAATAGCAATCAACCCCAATCAATAAGGCGAAGAATTTGGAGCTAGATTTTGCACTTTGTTGAATCATATAAGGCTGCACCTTCTAACAACTTCCAGAATAATTCCCAAACAAGAGCAGTCAATAGAACTGTTCCATATTTCTTGATAGGTCTCATTAAGGCTGACTTATACAGAAATCAAGTGATATCATGTCCGGATGAACACTTATAAAAAACCAAGAACCTCACCCCCATCCCCTCTCCTTAGTAAGGAGAGGGGTGCCCGATAGCGTAGCGTGCCGTTAGGCATAGGGCGGGGTGAGGTTTTTTTATTGTAAGTAATTAACCGAACTTGATATGAGTGTTAACTTACAACCGACATCTGAAGTACCATTTCAGTGAAGGACAAGGAGGCAAAACAATTAATCCAACAATGAAATTTCTCGGAATTGACTTAGGCTGGAAATCCCAACCCAGCGGTTTATGCTACTTACAATTCATAGACGGAAAACTGCAAATACAAGATTTAGACCGCAAAGAATCTATTGCAGATATCTTAACTTGGATTGATACTTGCGTTACACCAGAAGAACCCGCCATCATCGGTGTAGATGCACCCACCCTCATTCCCAACGCTACTGGAAGTCGCCTACCCGACAAACTCACCCACAAACACTTTGGCAAGTATCACGCTGGATGTTATCCAGCAAATCTGGGCTTACCTTTTGCAGAAAGGACAGTCAAATTTGGCTTAGAATTAGAAGCCCGTGGTTTTGCCCACGCACCAACTATCGAACCACAAAAACCAGGCAGATATCAAATAGAAGTCTTTCCTCATCCAGCCATAGTTAATTTATTTGGCTTAGAACGAATTCTTAAATATAAAAAAGGACGCTTGAGCGATCGCCGCCTCGAACTCATCAAACTCCACCATTACATCACAGAAATCTTACCCTCTCTCCAACCTCCTCTGTGTCTTGATGGTTCGTTTCTTTCCGAAATTCCCACCACAGGCGCAGCCCTCAAACAAGTCGAAGACAAACTCGATAGCCTCATTTGTGCTTATGTCGCTGCATACTGGTGGTTTTGGGGGGAGCAACGTAACCTGGTTCTTGGCGATCGCACCACAGGTTACATTGTCATCCCCTCCAAAAGTTAAAAGTATTTTTTTTACTTTTAACTTTTTCTTTTTACTTCTTTACTGTGCCCAAACAATTAACCTTGGCTCATAAGGACTAGAGAGGTCTTTGTGTTTTGGTAAAACTCGCAAAGATAAGCCTTGGTAACCAGATGTATTATACAATATATCCACGGTGTAAGTACTTAAGCCATCCTTATCCTCTCCTTGGTAATCCATGACCACAGGAACACCGTTGACAATACCGCCATCAGCATCAATGGCACCTTGGTAGAGTTCCACCTGTACATCATTGTTCGTCAAAGTTGCCAGATCAACTTTGGCTTTGACGTTAACAATTTGGTTAACCTCAATATCTGCTCCAGAGGATACGTTAACATCTTTTATTTTGATGTCGAACCAGTGTGCAGTGAGATTCTGTTGCCAATCAGCTAGTTCTTTCGCTGGGGCGTATTTATCAGCAGTCAGAGTGTGGAAGCGATCGCTTGCGGGGAAATAAGCGCGTTCTGCATATTCTCGCACCATCCGTGCCGTGTTAAAGAACGGACAATTTAACCGGATTGCATCCTTCATTTTGTCAACCCAGTGGCGAGGCAAACCATCAACATCCCGGTCGTAAAACAGAGGGACAACTTCATTTTCCAGCAAATCGTAAAAAGCATTTGCCTCTATTTCATCTTGGTAATTGGGATCATCATACATTTCTCCATGTCCAATCGCCCAACCAGTACGAACATAATCAGCTTCATCCCACCAACCATCTAGTACGCTTAAATTCGGCAAACCATTCATAGCTGCCTTCATGCCACTTGTACCAGAAGCTTCCCGTGGACGGCGCGGAGTGTTTAACCAGATATCACAACCAGCAACCATCAACCGAGATATATAAATATCGTAGTTGGGGACAAACACAATCTGCTTTTGCAAACCCTGTTCGTCGATGAAGTGATTGATCTCGCGGATAAGTTCCTTACCAGGAATATCCTTGGGGTGTGCTTTACCAGAGATCACAAACTGCACCTTACGGTCTTTGTTGGCCAACAAAATCCGCTTAATTCGCTCAACATCGCGCATCCACAGAGTAGCACGTTTGTAGGTTGCAAAGCGACGGGCAAAGCCAATGGTGAGAACTTTGGGATCAAGAACTTCTTGTGCAGAGGCAATTTCTGAGGCAGAAGCCCCACGGTCTCGCAAATGCTTCACCAGATGCTCCCGCACATAGACAATCATATCTAAGCGGCAGCGCTCGTGATTACGCCACAACTCTTCATCGGGGATCGCGTCCATGCGTTCCCACAAAGGGTTATCAGTCGGTGCGGATGACCAGCTTGGTCCTAGGTAGCGATCGTACAACTCCTGTGTAGATTTAGCAACACAACTGCGAGCATGAACGCCGTTCGTAATTGCTTTGATCGGCACTTCCTCTGTGGGCACATTTTGCCACAAACTCTTAAACATTTGGCGTGACACCACACCATGCAGTTGTGCCACACCGTTATAGAATGTCGCCATTTTCAGTGCCAGGACTGCCATACTAAAAGGCGCAGACGAATCTTTAGTATTTTCGCGTCCCAAAGCCAAATATTGTTCTTTAGTTAAGCCAAAGACATCAGCGTAATGTCCCAGGTAGTACAACATTTTGTCTGGGGGGAACAAGTCAATTCCCGCCGGTACTGGTGTGTGAGTTGTAAAGATATTACTGGAAGCCACCACCTGTTTGGCTTGGGGATAACTCAGCCCTTCTTCTTGAAGAAGAATGCGGATACGTTCTAGGGCAGAGAATGCCGCGTGACCTTCATTCATATGATACGCGGTGATGTTGTATCCAAGGGCTTTTAGCATTCGCACACCACCGATCCCCAGCATAATTTCTTGGTGGATACGCATATCGATATCCCCACCGTAAAGCTGGTCTGTGATGTTGTGGTCGTAAGAATTATTGGGTTCAATGTTAGTGTCGAGCATATACAGGGGAACTGATCCCACTTGTACACGCCAAACTCTAGCATAAACAGTACGTCCTGGATAATCGACCGAAATCCGCAATTCTGAGCCATCAGGATTGCGTTCTAGGTGCAAAGTCATATTATAAAAGTCGTTGATTGGGTAGCGTTCCTGCTGCCAACCATCAGCGTTCAGATATTGAGCAAAATAGCCTTGCTGGTAGAGTAGACCCACACCAACCAAAGGTAGCCCTAAATCGCTAGCAGATTTGAGGTGATCCCCAGCAAGAACTCCCAAGCCTCCAGAATAGACTGGCAAACAATCTACAAGCCCAAACTCAGCCGAGAAATAGGCGTAGTATTCTTGTCCTTTCTCATCTGAGGCATGACCAACTCTTTGTTTTTCATACCAGGTACGCTCTTGCAAATAATCCTCTAACTGGCGCGCGGCTCGATCCATCTGTGCCAGGAAGCCTTCATCTTCCACGACTTCCAACAGACGCGCTTGACTAATGGTACCGAGCATCAAAACCGGGTTATGACGGCTAGATTCCCATAAGTCAGGATCTAAGCGTCGGAATAAGTCTTTCGTCTCAACGTTCCAATCCCAGTGCAGGTTATATGCCAGCTTCCGCAGTGGCTCAAGTCGCTGCGGTAGTGAAGGGGAAACATTAAAAGTGCGAATCGGCTGCATAGGTTAGCGAAACTATAGCTTTGGCTATAGTTATTGTTGACTGTATTTTTGTTATCCACCCAATTCTTTATACTATGTTTGTAAACTTACGATGACATTGTTAAGCTGTGAAAAGTTCTCTCAGTTTTGTCGCTAAAGCTGATGTCAAGGGTATTTCAAACACTATGCCTTACTCATTACCATATCTTGGAGCCAGAAAAACTTAATATCTATCCCCGCAAATGTACTAAGGATAATGAGTATATTTCAACAATTTTATATTTTTGTGAACAGCTTCGATAAAGGCTGAGTGACTCAAGGGTTTTGAGGATACGTCCTTGAGAATTACTGAAATTGCAATGGTAATATTTTTTCGGGCTAGCTGACAACTCAACGCCCTTTCTATGACTGAAAACCATACATTTGAGCAAGTTAAAAAATCTCTTCAAGATGCTGGTATTTATTTCGTCCGCATTTTGTGGTGCGACAATGCCAACATCATTCGTGGCAAAGCGGTTCATTTGGGAATGCTGTCCCACTACTTTGAACATGGTGTGGGTATATCCGCAGGACAAGAAGGGATTCCTGTCATCTATGATGCTGTTGTTCCCGAAACTGGTCTAGGTTCGGTAGGCGAAATCAGATTAGTACCAGATTGGTGTAGCCTCACACCTTTACCTTCCACATTTCGCAGCTTGAACTGTGACATTTATCGGTAAGCTTTTGTTCAGACTGAAGAAGTGCTTAATTTTTTAGTATTTAAAAGTATTGATAACCTTTTTTAATAAGGATAAAGAATTGTATTTGTTTGACGACTGGCGCTTTTCAAAGATTCATAATTCAGATAGTAGATTCTGTCTGTATTGTTTACACACAGCACATTCGGAGGTGCCAAAATGATTCATACCTACGAAGTATTGGTGGATATTAAGGAATTTTTTGACCAGACGAACAATACCTGTCAAAACGGGACGACACGATACGAAATCGACGCAGAGTCAAAACAAAAAGCTGATGGCATGGCATTGTTTCAAGCCAGAAGTGAGCATCCAAAAGGCACTGAATATGACGTTAGGGTAACAAGGTTACTTCGATAAAGCGGGGAAGTGGATGGAGCAAGAGGAATCATAAGATTATTATTCATAACTCCAAATCGTTAATTTAGACTACGCAAAATCGCTTGAGTGTAAATATGCACCGTGAGGTAACTCGCGGTGCATATGTGTAGGGTGAATATCCACTCAATGCGCTTGTGCAACTACTCGCCTACCCCAGTCGCTACAATGGAACGGCAGATGCACTATTAACAAATCAAATGAGGAGGTAACGTTTGAGCAGGAACTAGTCCAAGACATGATTGAACTGATAACTGTGTTCGGTGCCCGTCTTTACGGTTCTAGAAGTAAGAAAAACAAAAAATTGATTGATGGTATGACTCAAGTAGTTAAGGAGAGCCAGTGCGTTGCCGGGGTTCCCCCGGTTGAAGCACCTGGCGTGGTAAAGTAAATGTTGTTAGGTTTCAAGACTGAATTGAAACTGAATAAAGCGCAACGCACAGCCTTTGCAAAACATTGTGGAGTAGCTCGTCATGCTTGGAATTGGGGCTTGGGTTTGACTAAGCAAATATTGGCTCACAACAAAGCTAATCCAGATTCAAAGATTAAGTTTCCTTCTGCTATTGACTTGCATAAATGGTTAGTAGTACTAGTAAAAAGTGAATACGAATGGTATTACGAAGTCAGCAAGTCTACACCACAACAAGCATTAATGGGGCTGCGTGAATCTTGGAAACGTTGCTTTAAGAAAACTGCTGGCGTCCCCAAATTCAAAAAGAAAGGTCAACGCGACTCTTTCACGCTTGAAGGTACAGTGAAGATTCTTGGTAATAACAAAATTCAGGTGCCAGTGATTGGCGTCCTCAAAACTTATGAGCGACTACCACAAATAAAACCGAAATCAGTAACGATATCTCGTAAAGCCGACAGATGGTTTATTAGTTTCCGGTTTGAGGTCGATGTTCAAGAGTCTTGTCAAAAAGACGTTGTAGGCGTTGATTTAGGGCTCAAAGTGTTGGCGACTCTCTCAACTTGTGAGGTAGTTGTAGGTACTAAGTCCTACAAGAAATATGAGGCTAAGTTATCTAGAATACAGTGGTTGAATCGACATAAAGTCGTTGGTTCAAATAACTGGAAGAAAGCGCAATTAGAAATAGCTAGGTTACATCGAAAAATAGCCAACATCCGCAAAGATACTCTGCATAAACTGACAACACTACTTGCCAAGAACCACGGCACAATAGTCATTGAAGACCTCAATGTATCAGGAATGTTGGCTAATCATAAACTAGCTAAAGCTATTGCCGATATGTCCTTCTTTGAATTTCGTCGTCAGCTAACTTATAAATGCGAACTGTATGGTTCAAGGTTAGTTGTGGCTGATAGGTGGTTTCCCAGTTCCAAGACTTGCTCAAACTGTGGAACTAAAAAACAAACACTCACTTTGAAAGAACGAGTGTTTGAATGCGATCATTGCGGATTTGTCATCGACCGTGACTTAAACGCCGCAATCAATTTGTCCAAAATCGCCAGTTAGGCGAGGTTAGCTTGTGGACTGGTTAGTGCCGACACTTCCAGGTTGAAGCAAGAAGTAAACGAAGTCCAAAGCGAATTAATTAGTACAAGTAGTCTGTCATAGAAAACTCTAGTTATGAGTAGCTTTGGATAGGTGTTGTGTAACGGTTTGTTGTACTGCCTAAACTTGGCTTGTTGAAAGCGCCCCCCAGGCGGCGCACCACCCGTTATGAATCAAATAAACACTTTTTTCCCTATTCCTTGTTAAGCGTGTTTCTTGAAAGAACTACCTCAGGTGTCAAAATGTGAAGCTATCTAATGGTAGTATTTTTTTGTCGTGCTTTGGGCTACTGACTCAGAAGAAAACCCTGAGAATCTCTTAGATAAATCTACCATCAAATTCTTTAACAGAGGGTTTTGGTTTAAGTTTTGCCGCAGCAGTGGCTTCTCTAATAACTTGCTAATCTACCGAATTTTGACATCAGCTTGAACACCAAGATACTTGGTGTAAATATCATAGCCAATCTGAGAGGATTTTCGAGCACTTTGAGAGAGTTAATGTAAGCAGAAATAATCCCAAATATGATTTCATTGCCAGATATTACAATTGTCAGCAAAATCTACGAAAGTGCTAATACTCTCGTTTACAAAGCTGTCTTCAAGAAGAATCAGCAACCTTTGATTTTAAAACTTCTTAAAGAGGATTATCCCACGCCTGCCGAACTTTATCGATATCAGCAAGAATACGAAATCACTAGTCATCTCAATTTAGAGGGAACGATTAAAGCCTACGAGTTAAGAAAATACCAGAACACACAATTTATATTGTTAGAAGATTTTGGAGCCGAATCTTTAAAAATACTGCAGGAACAGCGTCCCTTTTCTTTAGCAGAGTTTCTCTGCATTGCTATCCAAATAACAAATATCTTAGGACAACTTCATCAAATTAATATCATTCACAAAGATATTAATCCATCCAATATTGTCTTAAATCCTCAAACTGGACAATTAAAATTAATTGATTTTGGCTTGTCTAGCATTTTATTAAAAGAGAATACCAGCCTCAAAAGTCCTAATGTTATAGAAAGAACATTAGCTTATATTTCTCCAGAACAAACAGGCAGGATGAATCGATCGCTCGATTACCGCACCGATTTCTATTCTCTTGGTGTCACTTTTTATGAATTGCTCACTACTCAGGTTCCATTTGAATCTGTGGATGCACTTGAGTTGATACATTGCCATATTGCTAAACAACCGATACCTCCTCATGCAGTTAATGCAGACATTCCCTTGAATATCTCAGAAATTGTCATGAAGTTAATGGCAAAAACAGCAGACGAGCGATATCAGAGCGCTTGGGGAATCAAGGGAGATTTAGAAACTTGTCTGACTCAATATCAAACAGGTGAAATCAAAACTTTTACTTTGGGATGCCAAGATATTAATGATAACTTACAAATTCCTGAAAAACTCTACGGCAGAAAATCACAAATTGAGTCCTTATTTACTGCCTTTGAGCGAGTCACGCAAGGACAAACAGAACTTATGCTCATTTCTGGATCTGCTGGAATTGGAAAATCAGCTTTAGTCCAAGAAATTTACCAGATCATTACTCAAAAACGCGGATACTTTATTGCGGGTAAATTTGACCAGCTTAACCGCGATATTCCTTATCAAGCTTTAATTGCTGCATTCCAAGAATTAGTGCGACAATTGCTGACCGAAACTGAAGCTCAGTTACAACACTGGCAGCAGAAGATTGTAGCAGTATTAGGAGTCAATGCACAAATTATTATTGATGTCATTCCAGAAATTGAACTGATTATTGGCAAACAGCATCTCGTACCCAAATTTCCTCCAATAGAAGCACAAAATCGGTTTAATTTAGTTTTTCAAAACTTGATCCAGGTATGTAGTCAAAAACAGCATCCCCTCGTTCTATTTCTAGATGATCTTCAATGGACAGACAGCGCCACGCTGCAATTGCTTCAACAGATAATGATTCATACTAACACTAAATATCTATTTTTGATTGGAGCTTATCGAGATAACGAAGTCAGCGCAACTCATCCTGTTATGCTGACTTTATCTGAAATGAACAACCAGGGGGCACTCATTAACCATCTTTCTCTTTCACCCCTAAATTTAAACCAGGTGAATGAATTCATTGCAGATACGTTAAAGGCTGAGTGCCTCCCTACTCAAAGATTAGCCGAGTTGGTTTGGGAAAAAACACAGGGAAATCCCTTCTTTATTAAAGAGTTTTTGAAGTCACTTTATACGGAAAAATTACTCAAATATGATAGTAATTCTCGGGCTTGGTCTTGGGATTTAAAACAAATTATATCTCGAAATATTACTGATAATGTTGTGGAATTAATGTGTGAAAAGATTCAAAGCTTATCAGAGTCAACACAAAACGTTTTACGGTTAGCCGCTTGTATTGGAAACCAATTTGATGTGAAAACGCTGTCAATTATTAATGAAAAACCTCAAAAAGAAACGACTAATGAATTATGGGATGCCATGCAAGCGGGATTGATATTACCTGTCGGAGATGATTACAAATTTCTTCAAACAGACCGAGAATTGAACGAATTAAAAATTATTTATAAATTTGCTCATGATCGCATTCAGCAAGCTGCCTATTCCCTAATTCCTCCAGACAACAAACAAGCCGTTCACTGGAAAGTCGGGCAACTTTTGTGGCAAAATACCCCGCAAGAGGTACTCCAACAAAAGATTTTTGATATTGTCAATCAACTCAACTTCGGTATTGAAGCAATAGACGTTCAGTTAGAAAAGGATAAACTCGCTCAATTAAATCTCATGGCTGGTCAAAAAGCGAAGGCATCAGCCGCTTGGAAACCAGCTTGGAACTACTTAAGAATTGGCATGAATTGTCTTTCGGTAGATAGCTGGATTCGTCAGTATGACCTAACTCTGACAGTCTATGTGGAAGCAGCAGAAGCTGCTATCTTGAGTGGCGACTTTGAGGAAATGGAGAGATTAGCTTTTGTTGTACTGCAACAAGCCAAAACGCTTTTGGATAAAGTGAAGATATATGAAGTAAAGATTCAAGCTTGCACAGTCTACAATAAACCATTGGAAGGGATCAAGACGGGACTTTCAGTCTTGAAGCTTTTGGGAATTCGCTTTCCAAAAAAGCCAAATAAATTAGATATTTTACTTGAACTGGTGAGGACAAAGTTAGCTTTGGTAGGGAAACGAGTCGAAGATTTAATCAACCTGCCAGCAATGACGAACCCTTACAAGCTAGCAGCTATGCGTATCCTATCGCGTGTAGCCTCTGCTGCCTACTTTGCCTCACCTGAACTGCTTGGGCTGCTGGTGTTGAAACAGGTCAATCTATCACTCAAATACGGTAATACTTCTGTGTCTGCCTATGCTTATGCCGCTTACGGATTAATTCTTTGTGGTGAAGCTGTAGGAGATATTGAAACTGGTTATCAATTCGGTCAATTGGCTCTTAGGTTGCTCGATAAGTTTAATGATAAAGAACTCAAAGCTAGGACGTTATTTATCGTTAATTACTTTATCAATCATTGGAAAGAGCATCTTAGGAATACCTTAACCCCTTTGTTGGATGCTTACTCGATTGGTTTGGAGACTGGAGATTTAGAATATGCCGCTTATTCAGCCTGCGTATACTCCTACCATTCCTATGTATTGGGTAAGGACTTGGCAACAATCGAGCAAGAGATGGCAACGTACAGTCATACCCTCAGCCAACTCAAACAAAAAACAGCTTTTTATTATAACCAACTCAATCGACAGCTTGTATTGAACTTGATAGGACGCACTGAAAAGAAGTGCAGTTTAATTGGTGAAAGCTATGACGAAATCAAAATGTTACCCCTACATTTAGAAGCAAATGCTCAGAATATCTGTCATGCCCTCTATTTTTACAAATTAGTTCTCGGTTATCTTTTTCAAGACTATCAGCAAGCTTTAGAAAATGCTCAGTTAGTCGAAAAAAATCTTGACAGTGCTTTAGGAACAATTCCTCTGTCTCACTTCTACAATTCTTTAGTCCATCTTGCTATCTATACTGATATCTCCTCCTCTGAACAAAAACTTGTCCTCCATAAGGTTAGATCGAACCAGAAAAAGCTCAAAAAATGGGCGTATTTTGCTCCCATGACTCACCTGCATAAATTCTATCTAGTGGAAGCAGAGCGACATCGAGTTTCTGGTAAAAACCTCAAGGCAATAGACTATTATGAAAAAGCTATTGCTCTTGCCAAACAAAATGAATACCTCAACGAAGAAGCCCTAGCCAATGAACTAGCTGCTAAGTTTTACCTTGCATGGGGTAAAGAGAAAATTGCTCAAACTTATTTTCAAGAAGCTCACTACTGTTATGAACTGTGGGGAGCAATAGCTAAAGTTGAAGATTTAGAGTCACGCTATCCAAAATTTTTCCAAAAAGTAACAACAGAAAATACCTTCATTGACACACGCACAAGTCTACCAAATCGGTCAACTGGCAATAATTTAGAGTCAGCTTTAGATATAGCAACATTGATGAAAGCATCCTTTGCTATTACCAGCGAAATTGAGTTAAATAAACTGCTTTCTACTTTGATGAAAATCTTGTTGGAAAATGCTGGGGCACAAACTGGTTATTTAATTTTAGAAAAAGATGGTGAACTCAGGGTAGAAGCATCAGGTAACACTGAAAATGAGCAGATTACAGTATTGCAGTCTATTGCTATTGAAACTTGTTTACCTACGTCTATTATTTATTATGTTGCCCGCACTAAAGAAACTATTGTTTTGGGTGACGCATTTAATCAAATTCAAAATCCGCATTCGCAAGTAGAAACCAGGAAGCTAAAAATTCAAAATCTCTATGACTCCTACATCACAGTACGCCAGCCTAAATCTATTTTGTGTTTTCCTGTGCTGAATCATGGACAACTGATTGGCGCTGTTTACTTAGAAAATAATTTAGCCACTCACGTATTTACACCACAGCGATTAGAAATCATTCAACTGCTATCTACTCAAGCAGCGATCGCCATTACCAACGCCAGACTTTATGCTCAAGTCCAGTCAAATCAAAACCGTCTCAATCAATTCTTAAATGCCATTCCAGTGGGAATCTCTATCCGCGATCTCACAGGAAAACTCATCTACACCAATCAAACTTCCCAGCAGTTACTTAACATTCAAGATTTCCCAACAGCTACTAAAGAGCAATTATCAGAACAATACCATGTTTATCGAGCAGGTACGGGACAAATCTACCCAACTGCAGAACTACCTATCATGCGTAGTCTGGGGGGTGAAAAAGTCACAGCAGACGATTTAGAACTACACCAAACTGATCGTATCATTTTTCTAGAAGTGACCAGCACGCCAATTTTTGATTGTAGTGGTGCAGTGGAGTATGCGATCGCTGTTTTTCAAGATATAACTGTGCGAAAGCAAGCCGAAGCATTAATGACAAACTACAACCAAACCTTAGAACTAAAAGTGCATGAACGTACAACCGAACTGGCGCAAGCTAATGCACAGTTAGAGTCGGAAGTTGTCACCCGCTTGCAAACAGAAGCAGAACTCGCAAAGGCGAAAGAGTTAGCAGAAGCTGCGAACCTTGCTAAAAGTATTTTTATCGCTAACATGAGTCACGAATTACGAACTCCTTTGAATGCTATTTTGGGCTTTTCTCAACTGATGAACCAAGACACAAATCTCTCACCGAAACAACAAGAAAACCTCAAGAACATTCATCGCAGTGGAGAACACTTGCTAACTCTCATCAACCAGGTGCTTGACTTATCCAAAATTGAAGCGGGACGCATGACGCTATCCTTAAATAATTTCAATCTCAAAACTTTCCTAATAGATTTAGAAAATATATTTCTTTTGTCAGCCAAAGATAAGGGCTTACAGTTACAATTTGAATGCGCTGCTGATGTTGATCAATATATTTGCACAGATGAAGTTAAGTTGCGACAAGTGCTGATTAATATCATCGGTAATGCGATTAAGTTTACTGATTCTGGAAGTGTATCAGTCAAGGTGGAAACAGGAAATAGGGAACGTTTAACAGGGAACACTTCGACAAGCTCAGTGCATCGCAGGGAACAAGAAATAGGGAAAAATTCACCTCTTTTGAACGCTCAATACTCAATTCCCTTTGAAGTTCAAGACACGGGTATTGGTATTGAACCAAGCGAATTTGCTCAACTATTCCAACCCTTTGTACAAACTACATCAGGACAAAAGCTGCAACAAGGAACGGGATTAGGATTAGTTATTAGCCGTCAATTTATCCGTTTAATGGGTGGTGAAATAACAGTTATTAGTGGTGGAAAAATTTTCCATCCTGAAAATCCTATTAGGGAATTTAACGATGACACAACTACTTTCTTAAAAGCAGGTACAACATTTCAATTTGATATTCAAGTCGGGAACGTTGAGCCGAGCGAAATTGACAAGCAACCCCAAAAGCGTCGTGTTATTTCGCTCGCTCCCAACCAGCCAAAATATCGCTTACTCGTGGTGGATGATGATACATATAATCGTCAATTATTAGTTAGACTCTTCCAACCTGTTGGTTTTGCGCTACAAGAAGCTACTAATGGTCAAGAAGCTATTGAAATTTGGGAATCATGGTCTCCCCATCTGATTTGGATGGATATGCAAATGCCCGTTATAGATGGTTTTGAAGCTACTAAACGCATTAAAAGCACGACAAAAGGTCAAGCCACTGTTGTGATTGCTCTTTCAGCCAGTGCGTTAGAAGAAGAAAAGGTGGTTATTTTGTCGGCTGGTTGTGATGATTTTGTGCGAAAACCATTTCAAGAACAAATCCTTTTTGATGTGATGAAAAAATATCTGGGAGTGAGCTATCTTTATGAGTATATAGAACTCTCTAAACGACCAGGTGACATGCCGGAAGAAGCGTTTAATTTATCTGATTTACTAGCAGAAATGCCCAAGCAATGGATTGTTAAATTGCATGACGCTGCTCTTGATGCTGATGCGGAATTGGTTGCTCGACTCATTGACGAAATTCCTGCATTTTATAGTTTTGAGATCATGACTCTTAGGGATTGGATGAATAAGTTTCAGTTTGATAAGATTTTGTATTTAACTGAATAGTTTCCAATACAGTTGCTGTTAAATCAAATTATATAAATCCAAAAAATCTCGATAGCTACACATTATTATTTGATTTAGGTAATTTTTTGCACAACTTTTGCAAAACTTTTTTCGTGCATCCGTCCCAATAAAAAGCTTGTTTACCTTTCAAGCAGCTTAATATATGAAAAATATCACGATTCTGTAGATCAATGTGAGCTTGAAGATTTGGTTTGAGAGTGTTCTAATAATGCTGAAGGGTAATATGTAAGCTAAAAAGCTCACATATTACCCTCAGCCTAACAATCATTCTTTAACTCAGCACTGTCGTTGTTGATGAACCAACTTATGCAACATTAGACGGTATTCCTAATGCCTGAGCTAACTTTGGCAACGATTTCCACGATATTTCTAATGCAGTTACTGTTCTTTTGCCTACTTTCCCATCTGATAATAGACCCTTATGCTCCTGAAACTTCTTCACAGCTTTTTCTGTGTTTGGTCCAAAAACACCATCTACCTGAATTGCTTTAAAACCAGCTTTTGTTGCCACTTTATTCAGGGCTTCTTGAATCGCCTTAACTTCTGCTTTTGTGTTTAGTGATGAGTTTAGTCCAATAAAATCAACTTTGACGGCTGATTGTGTTGAAGCAGCAGCAAGTGTAGTGCCAACTGATAGTGGAGTAGCACTAGCTACTAGAGAATCAGTCATCCAAAACAAAGACACCATTACAGCTAGACACAAAGATAGAGCGAACTTAGCAAAAGTTTTCATCATTTTTCCTCTAATCACATAAATGGTTGATTTTCAGGAGCCTTCCAATTGGATATAGTCGGCAATTACACACAATATTGGTAAACTGCTCCTACTGATTTCGGCGATTTTACTTACAGCAATTTTCAGGTCAATAGACCATAGTCATGAGGAAGCACATAATTGCGCCTTTAAAAAGGGTATGATCCATTTATGTGAAAACTACTGTAAAAGTCAGGCGGAAAGAATTACATAAAAACCTTCTAAAATCCCTTCCAACCCCGTCTCTAAATAGATTAACCAACTGTATTTGCTGGTTATATATATACTTATCAGACTCACACCTTTGTATGCTAGGTGTGAGATTGGTAATGTAAATACAAATAGTAGATCGAGGACTTTTGCTACTGCCTAAAAGGAGCTATGACTATGACTACTACAAGTCTTACAAATAGTCGAACGACAACGCAAAATCAAGATAAATATTTTTTTATGAATAATATATTCAACTCTTTGATTACTTTTTTCCTACACTACATTTATTGTTTCTTGAATTTGAATTACAAGGAGGTAAGCAATGAAAGTATGTATTGATCCTGGTCATGGTGGAAAAGGTCCCGGAGCTATAGGTAAAAATCCATTTGACTTGAAAGAAAAAATCGCAAACGTTTAACGCACCCGTGAACAAAAACTTTTCGATTGACTGAAGTTATCAAACCAAATTCGCTATTTGCGTCAACGGAGAATTCATCTGGTGGATTTCTGAAATTTGACGGATGTTAATTGAACAGCCATCTCCCAATTTAATAGCAGTCAAGTCATACCATTTTTGAATATTATCATTTGACCAGTAAAACTTTTGCTCTAGTGCTTGTCCTGTTTCTACGACCTGGGCTAATAAATCAAATAATCTAGGAATGAGTTGATTAAATCGTGTTTTCTGCATGGATGTACCCATCAGATCTTCTCGTTTTTTGCCCAATAATTTGGCTAGTGCGGGATTAACTACCAGATAGCGAAAGTCTTCTACTTCCCCAGTAGTCATATCTCTTACCACCTGCATAGCTGCAATTCCATCTCGGGAAGTGTCTAATACACTCGCGAGGAGGGCGCGAGATTGGTAGAGAATTTCTGCGGTTTGTTGATGTTGCTGAATTTCTTCTCGTAGTTGGCGCTTTTGTTGTTGGATAGTGAGTTGGGTTTGTATTCGGGCAATGACTTCTTCAGGCTCAAAGGGTTTTGTGATATAGTCCAATCCCCCTATTTCAAAGGCTTTAATTTTATCGATAGTTTCTTCTAGGGCGCTTAAGAAAATAACGGGTATTTGTGCGGATTCGACATCGGCTTTCAGTGTTGCGCAAACTTGGTAGCCATCCATCGAAGGCATTTTAATATCCAACAAAATCACATCAGGCGGGTTATGGTTGATTGTCTTGAATGCCATCACAGCGTTGGTAACGCAGCGAACTTTGTAACCTTTTTTGGTTAATATCTCTGTGAGCACCTGCAAGTTCTCTACCACATCATCAAGAATTAATATATTGCCTTTGGGATCTAAATTTTGCTCAATATCGCAGGCTGCGATTTCTGTTGGAGTGAGAATGGATTTGGCACTTTGCTCAGTGAGTATATTGCGAAAGTTATTCTTGGTGACTTTTTTCTCGAATAAGTCTGAAAGCTGCTGCCACAAGGGATAAGCTAAGTCTTTGATATACCCCACACTCAAGTATAAGCTATCGGCGACTGTGTTATATGGTTCGTTGTTCCAAGCAGCTTTGAGGATTTCTTTTTCTGGGGATGTCAGATGTTTCCCCGTCTTGGTTTCAAGGTTAGCTTCTATAAGTTGCAGTGCTGTTTCAAAGAACATGGGTGAGTATGCATCTGTATTGATAAGGTATTTATTCCTCTTTGATTACTCTTGTCATATAAAAATCTGTTATCCCTGTATTTAGAGACTTTTGTCTAGGTTAGTAGTCAGCGCTTACTACAAACAGCCATCGATTTTTATTCTCAAAAGTGATTAAAGAAGGTTATTGTCGCACCCTGAAATTCTTTGATCTTTAAGGTCGATTATACCTTGTCGAAAATTTTTATCTACATAAGTCTGATATTTGCTAGTTGTATGCAAAGTTACTAAATAGACACCCTTATGGGCTAGTCGGCAAAGTCGGATCTTGAAGTCCGATCAAGTCGGATATTGTATAAAATATTTTTTAGTATAGCAGTCGCCAACTCTATTAGGACATATAGCAGGGAACGCTTAACAGGGTTGAAAATCTCGTGATGTCCGTATTTTCTCATTAGTTCATATTCTAATCTAACTGGCAACGGCTATACGTTTAATTAAGTTGAGT
>NZ_CAWPKW010000004.1:0-20573 GCF_963888615.1 Brasilonema octagenarum UFV-OR1
GATGCTTCACTAACTAAGGTTCGCAGTTGAGCACCATCTTTGAGTGATAGTGTTGCAGCCTTGATGTCGATATTGCCACCTTTGCCCTCACCTCCTGCTTCCACTGTGCTGAAGATGTTCGCATTTACAAGTGAAACAGAATCGTTGGCTCGGACTGACACATTACCCGCATTTCCTTCTCCATAAGTGCTGGCACTCAGTAGAGCACCATCAGTAAGTGAGAAAGAGCCAGTTGTAATGTTGATATTGCCACCATCGCCTTGTGATCCTGCTAGTACTCGACTGCGCACGACAGCGTTCGATGAAGCATTAAAGGATTTGCTATTGATAAAAATATTCCCAGCATTACCAGAAGCACCATCAATTGTCTGGTTATACACACCACTCTCTGTTTGACTCAGCCCAATACCAGAGATATTGAAATTATTTACATTAACAGTAATATCCCCTGCGTTTCCCACTCCCTCAGTTCCGGCTGTCAACCGTCCACCATTGGTTGCAGTAAAAGTATTTGCATTAACTACAATGTCTCCTCCTCCATTCCCCCGCACAGCTACTCGTGCATCATTAGCCAGGGTGATATTCGACAGCAAACTATCATTCGGGAAATTAAGTTTAAAAGTATTACCACTAACATCTAGTCCAACAGTTCCCGCCCCTGCCAATCCTCCTAACTCCACTCGTCCGCCTGGTACTGTGATTCTCCCATCATCTGAATTGATGTCACCACCAACTAGTGCTAAAGAGTTTCCAGAAGGAACAGTCAGACCAATAGGATTGCCACTATTATCAACAATTGTCGGCTGATTGGACTGATTGGTGATATTTCCCGGATTATTCCGAAATCCCAAGCCAATCGGAACATTTATCGTTAACAATGGCGGTGCTTGCGGATTCGTCGCACTAAACTCAAAATTATTCTTAAAAATCAAACTATTTGCCGTACTTCCCAAAAAAGAACCACCCACATCCAACCGGGCATTTGGTCCAAACAGAATTCCATTCGGGTTGATCAAGAACAAGTTCGCTTTGCCCAACACACCCAAAACACCTTGAATATTCGAGACATTACCCCCAGTCACTCTGGTGAGTATGTTTGCAATTCCCGCTGGATTGGAAAAATAAGCTCCTCTACCAGCATTGATATTAAATTCTTGAAAACTGTGAAACAAATTCGCCCCACGAGTTGCGCCCCCATCAATCCTGTCGCTAGGAATACCCTTAATCTCAACATTGGGAGTGACAACAGAATTTTCTGCACCGAGACTGTTATCAGGAGTGATTTGTGCTTTGGCTACGGTAAGGTAGGTCAAGCTGAATACGGCTGCAAGGGGTAAGGTGAGAAGAAAGAGTGGGTGACGCACTTGTTCCATATTTAAAAAGTACTGTTATAAAGATTCGTTGTTAAATTACGGTTCTTGAGTACTCATACCAGGTTTTGAGACAAAAGTGTGCCCTTTGTAATTTTTATTTGACAATAGGCGCGGATATACGCATCAGGAGTCAGCAAACCACCATTTCAAAGTCAGCCTAAAAGTAATCATACTCATTGACAAGATTGCACTCTCACTCAATCACCGCTTCTGGGGTTTTTCAAACTCTAGATGAGTGCGCAAATATGTCTTATAAGGTAGTAGGCTGAAAACCCCTGAGAAGCAGGTACGTAGTACCGTTCTAGTCCCTAAAAGGGACGCTGCGCAAACGTACTTCAGGCAGGGGACGGACAGATACCAAGTGAGGGAAACCCTGCTTCAGTACTGTCCTAATGCTCTGACTGTGGCGCAATTGTGAAAAAGTCCCTTTCAACTAGAACGCATAAATGCAGTTGTGGCTGCAAGTTGCAAAGGGACGTGAACGCAGCAATAAATATTCTAAATCTTGCGAGAGCTAGGGACGGGCAGTCCCGAAGTAACGCTACAGGAGTCGGAACCGCTACGCTAGTTGGTGCAAGCCTGCTAGAGCAAGTTTTGACGATGAATGTAGAATCCCCTCGCATGACGGCAGGGGAGTGTCAACGCACTATTTAGAACTTTTTTAATATTGGAACAATAAAACCCGCCACTGGGACAGGTTGAAGTCATATTGGTAATGTGAAACAGTATTAGAGTCTAGCTCCTAGTTAAAATTACTTGCTTTTTTAACTGCTTCCTTTAACTCTTCAAAGGTAATACCACCGTTTGAATTATACTGTGCTAGTAACTCTTGAGGGCTACTCGCACCTGTTTCTGCCAAGATAACCGCACTTAAGCCAGGACTGGAAAAAAGCTCATTAAGGGAGACTTTGCCATCTTGATCGGTATCTAAAGTATTAAAAAGAGATTGAAGCTCTTGCTCGGTTGCCATAAGTATTTATCTGAATTAATTTTTCAATTTAATATCTCAAAATCTTGACAAAGACGCAAGGACAATCAAGGTGTACGCTGTGATACAGGGTGAACAGTATGCCAATGAAAAATCAATAGGCTCGGTTGAGCCAAGATTCTTACTGAGGGGCTTTCAACCTACCCCAGGTAAATTTACCCCGCAGCAAAAGGAAAAGTATTTCATCTGTTATCTAGAGCGATGCTTTTCGCAAAATAACAAACTAGAGTCAATCTTTTCCAAACTCGCACAACCACTGAGCGCCATAGCCACATCTAATTCATCTCGGAGAATATCAATGACATGAGCGACGCCTGCTTCTCCTGCTACGGCTAATCCCCACAACACAGGACGTCCCACAAGCACTGCTTTTGCTCCCAGTGCTAAAGCTTTGAGGATATCAGTACCTCTACGGATACCACCATCTAATAATACTTCAGCGCGATCGCCCACAGCATCTACCACTTCAGCCAAAGCGTCAATAGATGCGATCGCTCCATCTAATTGACGCCCACCGTGATTAGACACAACAATTGCTTTTGCTCCAGACTCGACAGCACGAACAGCATCATCTGCCCGTAAAATTCCTTTCACCACCAAGGGAAGCGGACATAAAGACTCAAGCCATTCTAAATCTTGCCACGTAACTGCAGGGTCAAGTTGCTGAGCAAAATAAGTAAACAATCCAGATTCCCCTTGTTTTTGAGGAATGTTCAACCCTGATAAATTTGTGAGATTAGCCAATTGCATATCTGGTGGTAGAGCAAACTCATTGCGCTTGTCTCGTTCTCGCCGTCCCAAAACAGGAGCGTCTACAGTTATACAAAGTGCTTTATAGCCTGCAGTATAAGCTCTTTCAACCAAGGCACGAGTTAGTCCTCGGTCTTTGTGGATGTAAAGCTGGAACCATTGGGGAGTTTGAAGATTTGTGTCGTGACGTACTGCTGCTACTTCTTCTATGCTTTTGGTAGAAAGAGTACTCAACACCATGCCAACACCAGCAGATGCAGCGGCTGTTGCTGTTGCAACTTCTCCTTGTGGATTGGCAAGACATTGAAACGCCATCGGAGCAATCAACAAAGGTATTTGAAGCGGTTGAGCTAAAACCTCAGTTGCTAGGTTGCGCTGACTGACATCTACAAGCGATCGCGGACGAAGTTTAAATTTTTCAAAAGCAGCGCGGTTATCCCGCAGTGTCACTTCATCCCATGCACCGCTAGCGTAGTAGTCCAAAGCCATTTGAGACAGAGATTTGGTCGCTAGCTGTTCGTATTCAAATAAGTTAAGTGGTTGAAACGATTTTCGTTCTTCCATCATCACCTCACCAAGTCATTCAAAAATGTAATTTAAATGCGTGACATTTAAATTGTCTTGTGCATCAGGCGCAAAAACCCACAGACTACTAGTTTCAATAAATGAAAACTGCTGTAATAAAGATAGATAGATAAACATAAATGCACACAAATGGTTTTGTGTGCATTTATAGTTTTCTTATTGACGCTTCCACCGTTTTGTGCTTCAAATTCTGTAAGGAGAACTGACCACCTAAGATTTCGCACCGGTTGAGGACAAAGTAACCTGTGATGATTCAAAGCGTTTATTCTTAAGATTCAACATGACTGATAGTAACTTGGGAAACGCAAGACAGACTACAACGTTTATCAAGGTTAGGAATAAACCGTCTATCAAACTCATAGATAATTCCCTTTTTTATGAAGGTGCTCTTTATATATTTTTATTTTTAAACAAAATTCGTTGAAATAACCAAAAGCAGAATTTGAATTTCTTGTTATATCTATAAGTAACTTTTACTATAAGAGTTTTTGATTCTAACTATAGACTGAATAATTATTTTAGAAATAAGCAAATTGAGTTATCAGTTAACCGTGAAGATTTATTAAGTTTCTATACAGGATAGATACAAATCTGATGTCTTGATTTACGCATAAGTTAACTGATAACTTTACCCTATTAACCAGGAGAACACCTGTCACAAAAACTGGGACGGAATTTACAAAACGGTTCTTTTGTCAAGGTGTAACTTGTGCAATACGGAAAACTGGTAATTGAAATTACCTCTTTTTGCCTTGTTAAGGTACTCTGCAATAACTGATTCTGCCTAGTGAAAGTAGCCAGAATGACAGATATGAGTTTAGGAAATACAAGACATGCAACAATATTTATTACCGTCAACAGCAAAATGTCTATCAAAGGCATAGGTCGTGACTTTACTTTTACAAATGAGGTGCTTGTTGCTTTTATTCAAAAGCAATATTTCTGTAACAAGTTAAAAGCAAAATTTGGCCTTGCTTCTCTCTCAGATAAATTCACTATAACATAAACTTTTGTTAATCAATAGATTCATCAAATTTTGAGCATTGCTATAGACAAAATAAAATGTGTCATTTTCAATTTACTATTTGAACCACAGATCGGAATATGCTGGAGATATAAACAATTTTCTATTTGGGAGAGGTGTTATGTCGAAAACATACGAGATTTCTTCTATAATCTCTAACCTTTCTGAGCTAGAGCGCTTGAATTTACAGCGTTTGGCAGATTACTCCAACTTAAATTCACTGCCAGAAATATGGCCGTTGGTAGCAAAGCGATGTGGTGATACTATTGCTCTTCGCGATCCTCATGCTAAACCAGAAGTTGTTATTACATATACGCAACTCTTTCAAAAAATTCAATATTTTGCTGCAGGATTGCAAGCATTGGGGGTGAAACCAACAGAGCGTGTCTCCCTGATTTCGGATAATAGTCCGCGCTGGTTCATTGCAGATCAAGGCATTATGACTGCTGGGGCGGTTGATGCAGTTCGTAGCTCCCAAGCAGAACGAGAAGAACTTGTATTTATCTTGGGAAATAGTGGTAGTACAGCGCTAGTGGTGGAAGATTTAAAAACTTTCAACAAGCTTAAACAGCGTCTTGGTGATTTGCCAATTCAATTGGTCATCTTGCTGAGTGATGAAGCCGCACCAACAGATGAAACCCTGAAAATAGTAAACTTTACTCAATTGCTTGAAATTGGGACACAGCATAGCTTGACACCAGTTAAGCAAAATCACGATACTTTGGCAACACTTATATATACTTCTGGTACTACAGGGAAACCCAAAGGGGTGATGCTTTCTCACGGTAATTTGATGCACCAAATGGTAGTATGTGGAACGGTATTGCAACCAAAGCCAGGAGAAGTTGTTCTCAGTATTCTCCCCAGTTGGCACAGCTATGAACGCACGTGTGAATACTTCTTACTATCTCAAGGTTGTACCCAAATTTACACTCACCTGCGGTCTGTTAAAGGGGATTTGAAAGAATTTAAACCTAATTACATGGTGTGTGTACCCCGGTTATTGGAATCAATTTATGAGGGGGTACAAAAGCAGTTTCGCGAACAACCAGCAAACAAGCAACGCCTAATTGACTACCTTTTGGGTGTTAGCCAAAAGTATATTAAAGCGCGGCGAATCGCCCAAGGAGCGAGTTTAGAAAATCTCAACCCCTCAACGGTCGAGCGATTAGCAGCTAGTATACAAGCATCAGCTTTGTTTCCTCTCCACGCTTTGGGAGAACGGCTTGTTTATGCCAAGGTACGAGAAGCAACTGGGGGAGAAATAAAACAGATGATTAGCGGTGGCGGCGCACTTCCCAAGTATATAGATGAGTTTTTTGAAATTATTAATGTAGAGATTTTGCAGGGCTATGGCTTGACGGAAACTTCTCCCATCGTACATGTGCGTCGTCCTTGGCATAATGTGCGCGGTTCATCTGGGGAACCAGTACCAGGTACAGAAACGAAAATACTAGATCCGGAAACTCGCAAACCTGTGCCACTTGGGAACCGAGGTTTGGTGATGCTGCGAGGACCACAAATTATGCAAGGCTATTTCCAAAATCCTGAAGCAACAGCCAAAGCAATTGACAAGGACGGTTGGTTTGATAGCGGTGATTTGGGTTGGGTGACACCACAAAATGACTTGGTTCTGACCGGACGAGCAAAGGATACGATTGTATTAACCAATGGGGAAAATATCGAGCCGCAGCCAATTGAAGATGCGTGTTTGCGATCGCCCTACATAGATCAGATAATGCTTGTTGGACAAGACCAACGCAGTCTCGGTGCATTGATCGTCCCCAATTTGTTAGCCCTAGAAAAATGGCTTCAAGCTAAAAATCTGCATCTACCTTCAAGCGATGAAGCCGTCAAACAAATAAGTACTGAAGATCCCGCAGGCAAGACGGAAGTCACCTTGGAGAGTAAAATAATTCAGGATTTATTTCGGCAAGAATTGATTCGGGAAGTGCAAAACCGTCCAGGTTATCGACCGGATGACCGCATTGGTCCGTTCAAGCTGATTCTAGAGCCGTTTTCACCAGAAAATGGTTTGATGACACAAACACTGAAAATTAGGCGACAGGTCGTGATGGAGCGCTATCACGATATTATTAACCCAATGTTTGCCTGATTAGATTCCACCTGCAAATTATAGAGTGAACGTGAAACATTTATGGATGCCTCGAAATCTCAACTGCTGCTAAAACGGGTTGTTAACGTCAAAGCGATCGTCACTCCTCTTTGGAAAGACGAAGTGCAGCAGCAACTGCAAGCGCAAATTAATCAAATTGACCAGCAACTGCAACAAATCGACATGGAAGGACAGCGGGCGATTTCAGCAGTTCAAAAGCAGAGTCTGCAACCACCAGGTCCCCAAACCCTGCAACAAATTGAGAATATTCAAGGTCAAGTTAATCAAAAGAAAAGTGAACTTTTGGAGCAAAAAAATCAAAGTCTGCAAAATCTCCAGCAAGTCCAGTTTTTAGAGTTGGATCAAGAAGTTAACCAATTTCAAATGGAAAGCTTTTTTCACGTGGAACCAGGTGATAACTTGATTAACAAATTGAACGTAGAAGTTGTGTTACGTGATGGTGTTGTAGAAGAAATTCGCGGTGATATTTAAATTTGTCCTTTATTCTTGGTTGTTATAGAGTGACTAAGACTAAGAACAAATAACTATTGACAGATTTGGGTTGACTGTCGTTTGAGAAGGCTGCTTCCAGATATACATTGTACCTGGGAGCCAGCCCAAACAATTTGCCATACACGAGGGGAACTTACAAAAAATGATCGCCCAAAGGTTGTCAGTTCAACTCGATATTTGATTGCTTTGAGAAAATTCTTTGCTGGCTCAATTTGCGTGATTGTTACTAACGCTTGATTGGGGTAGGGATAAAACACCTCAACCTTGCGAGTTTTTAAGGTTGAATCCATGTTATCAAAGGCATTGACCGCAAGATCTGCTGGATCACTACCTTGGAGAGGAGAGTTAATACTTTCCAGAGGTATAGTGTTATAATTTGCCCGCTCCGAGTTGACAATTTCCTGTGCTATGTTGGCATCTGAAAACTGAGGTACTTGCCCATTGTTCAAACTAGAAACCGCTTCAGATGGCTGGCGCTGAGTGATGTAAACACCAGTAGCAGCGGTGGCAAAGATACTGAGTATCACAATCAAAAATAACTTCAACTTTGCCGACATAAAATTTAACAGCCAATTAAAATCAGGTTAAATATTAATTTTGAATCTTAGATTCAGGTATCGTTCTTGTTCTTACTTCTGAGTGGAATTTAGATTTTGACAGTCGTGATGAGAAATACAAATAAATAGACCTTGTGGTCTTAAGATAGTTCCTCACCACTATTGAGTGACTAGAGGTATCAGAATGTAAGGGTATCAAAAAAAATAAGAATGTTATTATTACCTGGTCAATTTTTAACAAAAGAACGAAGGTGTCAGGAGCAGCGCTAGGCATGCAGGAGGGGAGCCACTGCTCGACTAGGGTTTCCCGGCTTGTAAGCGCAAAGCGCACGAATCGAGCCTTGCAAGAGCGTCTGTGCAGGAGATACGCGTAAGGGTGTCCCTTTGGGACTTACAAAGCAGCGTAGGCGTGCAGGAGTTAGCATGTGGCGTTCTCCCTCCGTAGGTGTCTGGTGAGTCCAGCGCTGCGATCCTTGTTTCCCGACAGCCAGGCGACTGGCGTAAGCGCAAGCGGACGCTTTGCGCATACCCGAAGGGCGTTCAGGAGCGGAGCGCTGGATAGCTCCGCCTCCGGTCACAATGACTCCTGTACGACGCAACAAAGGAGTAGGGGGTATCTACAATTGGTTGGGATCCCAATACCAATAGATTTGATTGTGACTTCTAACTTCTAACTTGTGAATTCTTCCTCAAGAATGAGTGTCGTACACCCAAGATCTATGTTTCCCAAAACTGCGCCCCTAGGGTCGCGAGGTCAAGATACAATTCGATCTAACACAAACTGTAAAAGTCCATTAATTATCGATTCACCAAACCACCTATATGAGCATTTACGAAGTATTTATGCCGGCGCTAAGTTCCACCATGACCGAAGGTAAAATCGTCTCCTGGGTAAAATCTCCTGGAGATAAAGTGGAAAAAGGCGAAACAGTGGTGGTTGTCGAGTCAGATAAGGCAGATATGGATGTGGAATCCTTCTATGAATGATATCTTGCTCACATCATCGTCCAAGCTGGTGAAACAGCCTCCGTTGGAAGTGCGATCGCTTTATTGACGGAAACCGAAGCTGAAATCGAAAGTGCAGCTCAAGCGAATTCTGGGAGTACTGCGGCTATTGATGAACCAACTCCAGCTATTAAGAACCCAAAAATAGCAGAAACAACCACAGTCGCAACACCCGCTGCTTCTCAAAACGGAACTACCAGCCATACAAATGGTCGGGTGATCGTTTCACCTCGTGCCCGTAAATTAGCCAAGGAACTGAAAGTAGATTTAAGTGGCATCTCTGGTAGTGGTCCTCATGGTCGTATTGTCGCCCAGGATGTAGAAGCAGCAGCAGGAAAATCTAGCAAACAAGCCGCCACAGTCACTCCTGTTCCACCTCCACAACCAACGCCAACCACAACCCCTGTTCCACCTACACCCACTAAAGTTGCTCCTGCACCCGCACCTGCGCCGGCGATCGCTGCATTACCAGGTCAAATAGTACCTTTTACTACCCTGCAAAATGCTGTAGCACGCAACATGGTAGCGAGTTTATCCGTACCAGTTATCCATATCGGTTACACAATTACCACTGATGCGCTTGACAAGCTTTATAAACAAATTAAGTCTAAAGGCGTGACTATGACAACCCTTCTGGCAAAAGCCGTAGCGGTGACATTGCAAAAACACCCACTGCTTAATGCCAGATACTCAGAACAAGGAATTGTGTACCATTCTAGTATAAATGTTGCCGTAGCGGTGGCAATGGATGACGGGGGATTGATTACACCAGTATTACAGAATGCAGATATGGCGGATATATACTCTCTATCCCGCGATTGGAAGTCTTTGGTAGATCGCGCGAGAGCGAAAAAGCTGCAACCGGAGGAGTATAACAGCGGTACCTTTACAATATCGAACCTAGGAATGTTCGGTGTAGATAGATTTGATGCAATCCTACCACCCGGACAAGGTTCTATTTTGGCAATTGGCGCATCTCGTCCGCAAATTGTCGCAACAACTGAAGGTTTATTTGGCGTCAAGCAACAGATGCAGGTGAATATAACCTGTGATCACCGCATTATCTATGGTGCTGATGCTGCGGCGTTCTTGAAAGATTTGGCGAAGTTGATTTCGACAAATCCCGAATCTTTGATGTTGTAGTTCGGATCAAAATCAAACCGCCTTGGCTCATAATTGAACTAAGGCGGTTTACAGTAAGTAAAAAATTTGAAGATCGTTTTTGTTTTAATTTTGTTTTCAGGCGGTGCCCGAAAACGATTTCACTGTTTGCAAGCCGAGTCGTAAACCGTAATCTAGCACTAGGCTTAGTAGGGTAATTCCAAGAAATAACAGCAGCACTGGAGGCTAATTCTAAAGTTTGACTCAGTGTATGGGCAAGACCAAGCAATATCAACCGTATTGGACAATAAAGTATCCCAAGTCTTTGCAGCAAGGTATATCAAAGCTTGTGAAATACACAGGAGTTGAATGAATAACTCCACAAAACCCAGCAGGCTGTCATTTAACTTATCAAAAAATCGCCGAAACAAAGCTCTCAGTGCTGCCAATATTTCTATGGTGATACAGAACCTAACCGAGACATCACGATTGTGGCGAGGGTAGTAACTCCAAATTGCGCCCACCGCTTTAAGCGGTACCCAATTAGTCGTCACAACTCTTACACCTACAATTACCAACGCTAGCACAAGCACTCCCAAGGTCATCGAACCTTCCACTTGCATCAACGGCGACTCCTGCGTATTTTGTCGCCAGAAAAGACTTGCAGGTAAACACCAACTTCATCCTGGCTTTTAGATCTGTTAGACATCTTAATGATAAAACAGTCTATCGGTATATAAGTCAAGCAATGATATGGACGCCACAGATACAAAACAAGTCGGTAAAACCAAACTTGCCAGTGTCTTCCTCACAACAGCTTTCTGTAGACGCCCTAATGATCGCTTTGTAAAAATGGGGGATTTTTCAAAACCAGGACATTCATTTTATATCAATCGCGTTTATCAACGTGGATTGCTAGCGATGGCAAGCTTATTTATAAGGTGGGAACAATCACAAATACAAGCGGTTGTTGGTCTATTTCTTTTAACTCAACTTCCAAGGTATAAGTCTGGTTTGGTTGCGTATTGTGTAATTCTACACTTAGGCATCCCGGACTTGATGACTCAGCTGTTGCTTGGGCAGCATCTCCTTGGAGGTTCACAATCGCTTTGAATGGTAATTCAGTTTCAACTCTTAGCTTGGTCAGTTGACCTTGAGTTTGGTATTCTACCTTTAGGGTCAGAACACCTGCACTTGTAAGCCATTGTCTTTCTACTAGTGGGTTGGTAGCTGAAACTGGCAGAGTTAGATTTTCTAGTAGCTGTTTTGCCGCCAGCAACGAAAGCGCCATCTGTTGCTGTGGCTGTAAGTCTGAGTAATCACTCTCTAGATTCGGCATAGTTTCTAGAGCATCTGAACGAGAGGGACTTCTTAGCACTATTCCTGCTAAGTCATTCAATGTTTGATATTCTTCAGGAAAGAGGCTCTCCACAGCAGCAACGAGTTTTGCCCCTAACGGTATAGAAGAGGCAATCATCGCCTGACACTTCTCCAGCAATTGCTGGAAAATTCTTTCGGGCAGATGAATCGGCAAATTCAGTTTCGATTGCTGTACTGCCCAGCCCCAAACCGGAACCAACTCAAGCGCTGGCTTGTCTAGACATTCGGGATACTCTATAAGCTGAGCTTCCCAAGGAAATAACGGTGGATGATTTTGAATTTGAGTTTGTAACCGACGTTTAACGACGGCTTGGAAACGTTCTTGCACAGTAGGAATTTCTCCCAGTTGAATAGTTCGGGGTAGACACCTTAACTCAAAAGCGCCACCGTTTAAGGCGGCGGCTGTTTGATTAATATGTTCTACCCCTTCATTTTCCTCACAATTGACCAATTTTGGATCGTTGGTTTGGGCCTTTTTTGCCAACAACCAAGCGATTAATTGGTTTTGTAAGGATTCTGAGTCACTATTCATGGGTAGATGCACCTGATCCGGAAATTAGAGAGTTACGAATTTCCCAAGCTTGTTCAAGAATTTTAAACCACCGTTTTTGCATTTGTGCCATCGATAATCCTAAAGTTTTGGCAATTTTTTCATCAGGATGACCTTGTTGTTTCAACTCTAGTAAAGACTGTTGTTTCTCGTCCAGTTGAGCCGTATACACTTCCCATTGCTGAGGAGTTAAGCCCAAATTTGTCTGTAAATCTGCTTCCAGCCACTCGTGAACCAATTCCCAGCGATGCAATAAAGCAAACCTGATTAAATGGTATTTAAAGCGCTGTTGCAAATAATCCCGCTGGCGAGCAGTTAAGCCTAATATTGACTCAATTTCCTGCGCTGATAAATCCTGGAGGCGCAAAGCAAAGTAATCAGCACAATCTGATTGTTGCCGCTCTTCCAAATAATTCATGAGTTCAGAAATCACGACAGAGCGTAACGTATCTTCTTGAGGTTCTGGCTCTGGTTGTGTGGCCATCGCACTTCGCAACTGCTGCACTGCTGGATCTTCCCAAGAGCCATCAGCTTCGTTACCACTACCTTCCGCTGCTTGTTCTATGTCTACGCACGTTTCCGGCGGTTGTTGTTGAGAAAATGTTTGTGCTCGGAGAATAATCAACTGTTGTTGACGCCCTGGTAAAGGAATCCTTCGCTTAGCATAGCGTTCTGTGAATGCCATGTATTCTGCTAATTCCAAAAGTGTTTGAGGACGGTAGGTAGTGCCTAGTTGATTTTCCCGTCGGAAGGCGTTTAATCCCTCTAGGTAAAAACTCTGCAAGAAATCTTCGATGACGACGAGCCGCCCTTGATAACTCAATTGTCTTTGGGGAGGATTGATGTAGCGATAAATAATCGCACTCAAAGTACTGTGTAACTCTATTCTGCCCCGATTGGAACCCAACTCGTAGTACCTCAAACACTGTTGTAAGCGATGTCGGGCAAGGGTCATTGCAGAATTTTCTACAGTCCCGGCAGCTTGGATGCGCTTGCTTTCACTGCAAATTCTATCAACTTCGGCAGCAATTCGTGTTGCCACATCGCGGCAATTTTGCTCCGAAGCTTTGGTTAATTGCTGAAGCTCCTTCAAAAGGAGTTGAAATATCGCCTCCACGCCGATAGAACTTACTCCCTGAATTGTTATGGTTGCGGCTGAATTCATAGTCTGGTGTTTAGAAAGACCCTAACATAGTTATGTACCACCTGTAAGACTGAGGGTATTGGGTTGAGGATTTTGCGTACAACTCAAACGTGCCGAAATCGTGTGTTATGGAATAAATCGGAATTTAATCTTGCCAAATTTTGTTTGATTGTTCGCTTTTGATAGATGTTATTGCCACTACCCATTCACCAGTTTACAGGTCATTATGGACTTAAAAGCACAAATTCAATTGCTAATTGACAATGCACCCCAAGATGGTGTTACTCCGCAACTTGTCACAGCAATCGCTCCTGTCCTCAGCGCGATCGCTCGGAAATTACGCCACTCCCAGTACTATATTCTCCAGAACATGGAACAGAGCTGGGTTTTGACTACCTACCGTGATCGCGCAAATCCACAGTTGGAAAAGCGCATGATTTATGCTTTCCCTAGAATACAGGATGTCCCACTTGGTTCATCTGCTGGGCTTGACCCTCAATTGATAGCTGCACCAATCCCTGTCACTCACATTTTGTTCCAATTGGTAGCAATGGAACCCGTAGACAGTATAGTTTTTTTTTGAAACCCCTGGCATCACCACCGACTCAATCGAAGTCCGACGAGCTCAGGTGCAACACTTAATTCACCAACAGTTACAGCAAAACCGAGTAAAAAAACAAATTCCTCCAGATCTTGCCTGACAACAGGAGTGCAGGGCGAGGAAGATAAGGAAAAAACACATAGAATTTTTCCTACTTCACTTCCTCGTTTGCCTTAATAGAGCCTACTCAGTACGTAATCAGCTATCTTCATCAGGGTTTGCCAAGATTCAGAGGATGGAAGATGCGCAAGATGCTCAACAGCTACCTTCGCATGATGTTCTGCTAACTCTCTTGAGCGCTGAATACCTTGACTATCGTGTATCAAGGATATAGCTTGCTCTAAGTCTCCTTTCTGCGCAAACTCTCTATCTATCAGAGCTTCTAAATATGGCTTTTCTTCCAATGCAAATAAAACTGGCGCAGTTAAATTACCGCTTTTCAAATCCGATCCTGCTGGCTTACCCAAAGTATCTGTCGAACTTGTGAAATCTAAAATGTCATCTACAATTTGGAATGCTAAACCAAGGTGACGTCCGTAGCTATACAAATGGTCGGCTGTTTCTTGGGAAACGTTGCTAAGTAATCCAGCGGCTTTTGAACTATTAGCAATTAATGACGCTGTTTTGTAGTAAGTCTTTTTGAGGTAAGTGTCAATCGATATGTTTGTATCGAAGCGATTCAAGCCCTGCTGAATCTCGCCACTAGCCAGATCCATAATCACCTCTGAGAGCAGTTTCACTACATCTAAATTGTCCAGATTGGCTAGATACCAGGAAGATTGAGCAAACAGAAAATCTCCTGCTAAGATCGCTATTCTGTTGCCAAATAAACTATGAACAGTGGGAACACCACGTCGCATTTCGGATTCATCTACCACATCGTCATGTACTAAGCTTGCTGTGTGAATCATTTCTGTAATCTCAGCTAAGCGTCGGTGACGAGGCGTTATGTCTTGTTCGAGCATGGTCGCCCGCGATATCAGCAGGACGATCGCCGGTCTTATGCGCTTTCCCCCAGCTCCAAAGAGATGTTCGGCTGCTGCACAAAGGATCGGATGACCGTTTCCAACTAGCTGTTTCAAGTTGTCTGCTAGTATTTGCAGGTCGGCTTCCACTGGGGAAAAAAGGGAGGTGGCTGGGGTCATGGATGGGCAGACTCTGGCTTTAGTTACGAAAGTTTACATATCCTACACTTATTCTAAGATAACCCTGTCTTAGCGCAAAGTTTTCATGAATCATTAATCATTAGTTTTCGGCATAGCACTTGCGCGCCAGTTTTACAGACGCTTTTGCAACAAGTAGGTCAAATGACCGGCAGCTTTCTTCCAGAATTTGATACGCGCCTAGGCACTTACCAGTAAATAAATCTCCAGCCGTCAAACTAGATCTTTCGTCGTAGTCCCAATATTGCGACATACGGCTGGATATTTATTTTTTTGGATCTCCCCAAGGCAAGAGCGCAAACGCGCTTGCTGTAATCGCTCCTCGATAGGCGACTGGTGAGACAGCGCGCATGAGGAGGGTCTCCCCACGACGTAGGCAACTGCGTAAAGTGCGTCTTTGCAGGAGATACCCCATAGCCGTAAGGCGTGGTCGTTCCCACTAGATCTCTGCCGTTAGGCACCACAGTTTTTCAGTACAAGCGATGAAACGCGTGTAGCGTGTCATCTACCAAAGCAGCTAAATCTTGTCAACAAAACTTTAATTTTTTATGAAAACACAAAAATATACTTATGCCTATTACAGTATAGAATTTCACTTGTGAGATATTTTTTATACTTTTATTCTCAAAGCATACCTCTGCTCTAGTTGAGAAAATTTCTGTATCTTGAGCAAAACTTTATCTTCAGCCACAGATTTTTGAAGTAGATATGAAAACGAATCAAGAAAAGTCCTACATCCTTTACTCGTCACCAATGATACATCAATTATTTTCTGGGAAAGATTTTCGCTAAATCTTGTATAACGTACAATAGAAAATTTCAAATTTAGCAGAAAAATTAGCCAAAAACTTAGGGTCGTTGTGTTACGCTAACATAAAGGGATTTAATTTTTTCGAGACATTCACATTACTAGAGAAAAATCACCGTTTGGTGTTTTTACTTATAACGTACTGTGATTTTGAATATAGTACTGTAGGCTACATTTAGTGAATATATCTCATTGGTTATACTCCTAGTACATAAGCCTATACAGTTAGAACTATGCGCTTCCTTGTAAAGGAAAAATGCTCTGCTTGATTAGTGTCGCAAAAGTGCATAGCTTGGATAACCAAATAAAGTGTTTCCGTAAAAATGCAGGCTAGGTAGACTGCTCAAGTTGTAGTTACAAATTACTGTTAAGTAATTAAGCTATGGCTTCAGATATAGTTTGCAACAAAAATCGAATATAAATTAAGCCTAGGAAAGAGAGATAGCTCTCTATCTATAGATTTAGCAGTGTCAAAAACAACTATCCACAGTAAATTTGTGCAGTTATGACTCTGCTAAATCTGATTGAATTTTATATTTCTTATACACAAGTGTTAGTAAAAAAATGGTTTACGGGAAAACGCCTATGATAGTTTTTATATTAGCTTCTGGTTATTTGTTAGCGGTTTATCTACTATTAGCTCTAGCAAAGAAAACCGGAAAAAAAACTACCGCCACAAATCTCTCTTTAGGGATACACTCTAAACGGGGACGCATAATCTCAAGTTCGGATAATCACTAACGATAAACACAAAGTATACAATATATAACCAGAATCCAAATGAGTCACCCATATCGCCCGAGAATTGGGCGTAAGAAGTAGAAGAGTATGAGTACAAGCGTATTTCTATCTCGTGGTGTCGTATTCGCAATAGGGTAGTGTCAACTAACCTTCATGACTCATTAATCATTTAGTCAAGGTTAAAAACCTTGACTAAATGATTAATCAACAAGACATTATAAACTAGAAAATGTGACATTTGTCAACTGTACTGGCTCAGTAGCTGGAGTATAACCCAACCACTGTAAAGAGGACTGCGCAAATTGTTGTGGACAACCACTGACCGCAAAGCGAGTTGGCAAAGGTGGGTATGTATTTCTCAAGCCCAAGATATCTAAATCCTGAGCACAAGCAGCAACTACATATTGTGCTGGGTCAACTAGCTTGACGTGGGAATGGAGGAGTGATCGCAAAACTGGTGCCAATAAAGGATAGTGAGTACAGCCATAGACTAATGTGTCGATTTCATGCTGCAATAGTGGATCTAGATATGAGCGTACCACTTGTAGTGTGTAGGGTTCATAAATGCGGTTTTGCTCAATTAGCGGTACAAACTCTGGGCAACTCACTTGCCAAACTTGGACATTGGGATTTATCTCTAGGATAGCATGGCGATAGGCGTTGCTTTTGGCGGTTGCAGCAGTGGCAATAACACCAATGCGCTTTCCACTGTTAACTGCTGCTCTTGCTCCCGGTAAGATCAGACCGAGAATTGGCATAGAGAATTCCTCACGTACCGCCTCCAGGGCTAAGGCCGAACTCGTGTTACAAGCCATAACGACCATTTTGACATGCTGTTGTTGCATCCAGGTGAGAATTTCACGTGCAAACTGTAAAATTTCTGTTTGCGAGCGAATCCCATATGGAAGTCGAGCTGTATCCCCAAAGTAAATAATCGATTCATTAGGGAGTTGACGGTAGAGTTGGTGTAGAACTGTTAAACCACCTACACCACTGTCAAAAATACCAATTGGGGCACGTTGCGGTGCTTCAGAAAAATCATAAAGATTACCTTCAAAGGTAAAAGATGAAAACACAGGCGGATATCGTTAATTTAATAAGTTGTTAGTGGTTAGTTGTTAGCTACTAGTGATGAATCGTTAATGGTTAGTTGGTAGTTCTCAGCGCTTAGTTGTTAGTGGTTAATTGTTCCACTCACGACTACCCACTACTGACCCTAGTGGAAACGGTCACGCCTTAGAGCTATGGAGTACGCAAGCGAGTGCACGCCTTACGCTTATCGGGATGCGTCTGGTAGAGGAGATACGCCACTTTGCTTATGCTGGGGAACCATGAACAACGGTTCCACAATAAACGTGGAAATCACCAAAACCTCGGCGACTACCCACCGCAAGTGGCTCACTATCTACTTACCTTTGCCGCAAGTACAGTAATATACCATTAGCGATTGCCTCTGCCATTCTATTTTGGTATTCAGGGCTTCCCAGCCTAGGATTATCCTCCTGACCACTCATGTAACCTGTTTCTACTAAAATCGAGGGCATAGAACTTTTTCTGAGAACATAGAACCTTGCTTTGCGTACTCCCCGGTCTTTGAGAGTGGGGATACTTCGGAGAATGTTACTGTGGACAACACGAGCCAAATCTAGCCCACTGTCATAATAGTAAGTTTCCAACCCATTCACGTCAGGACGACGATCAACAGAGTTAGCGTGAACGCTGACAAATAAATCAGCATTTGCTTGAGTTGCCATATCCACCCGTCCCTGAAGGGTCACAAAGTAGTCAGTATCACGCGTGAGTGCAACCTGTACGCCATTTTGCTGTAAGATGCTCGCTATTCTTCTGCCAATAGGTAAAACAACATCTTTTTCCAACAGTCCACCCAAACCAGGAGCGCCAGAATCGTGACCGCCATGTCCTGGATCAATAACGATGACAACGCGTCCATTAGGCACGCGGGGACGCGGCATTGGCTGCGGCATTGGCTGCGGCATCATCTGCGGCATTGGCAGCTGATTGTTCGTCATTGATCCTAAGGATGATGGTTGTGGGTTTGATCGTGGTAAGGGAGGTAAACTAAAACGGGGAGTTAATGGAGAAAAGGAGCGTTGTAATTCTAAAGACAAAAGCTGACTAGTTAGTTGATTGAGTTGTCCAATTCGCACACCTCCTGCTGGTTGGATGTAGACGGCAACACTACGGGGGTCTTGTTGTTGCAGGCGTACGCGCAGAACTGGACTACTAGCGTCAAATCGTGGTCCTCTAACGCTACCTGCCAACTTAGCATTGGGAATGATGATCCGATATAGACCAGAAGCTCTATCCCAACCACTATTAGTAGACGAGAGAGGTTGGTCGCCTCTAATAAGGAGTTGCCCACCACTAGCAGTCAGTTCTACAGACTCAATTGTAGATAGTGAGTCACTTGCTGGCGGGGTTTGGTTGGAGCTTCTCTGGGTGACATTCCCAGCTATGTTTGAATTAGGAAGATTACTACTATTACCCGTAGTCTCTGTGGATAATTTGCTTGCATCACCATTAGGCAGAAGTACTAAACCGCCGAAGCTACTCACGCTTGCTCGCCAGTCAGGGCTACTTTTGTCTACCCACAGCGTCATACGAACACCAGTAGACGTTGTTCTTAGTTGAGTGAATTCAATACGTTTTATACCGTACTTATTGACTGCTATATTCTGCTGTGAAAAACGTGGTGACAAAGATGCACCAAGTATATCGATATTAAAAGCACTCTTGTCACTGCTGCGAAATGTCTGGATTTGAGGATTTGGACCATTTGTGCGGACAAACAAACCATCACCTGTAACACGTAAACTCTCAATTTGAGTCAATCCTTGAGCATTGCTGATAAGTGTTTGTTTTTGCGTTGACCTATCAGTAGGATTGACAACTAAATCTTTACTTGGTGTTGAATCAGTATTGACAATTACGTCTTTAGTGGCTGTGGAGTTGTCAGGCTTTACCACACTATAGACATTAAAAGAATTGTTGCCAGAAGATGAAGGAACTTGTTCAACTTGTGGAGTTGGTAACTGTACTACCCAACGATTAGAACTTTTGCCTTCAAATTTCACCTGCTTTGGATCGAGGCTATAACCTGGACTAAGTTCAATGACTATACGAGTTGTTTGTCCATCAAACTGACCGACACGAACAGTACGAATTGCACTACTATTCACCGGCTGAATCAACTGCGAACGTCCAAAGTCGGTTCCAGGCAAATCAATAACCACTCGGGTGGGGTTGAACAGGAGTTGCGCTTGGGGTTGAACAGCACCTTCAGTGTTGATTTCTAATCGGTTTTGACTGGCATCAAAACGCCAAAATTGTAGTTTCGCAGCTTGGGCTTGCGATTGTAGCATGAAGACAGTAGTAGTTGCAACAGTAACAGGTAATAACCAGTTCATTTTCACAGTCTTTTCTCCTGATTCGTACTTCTGAGATCTGTCAAGATGTCAAAGTCTAGGGAAATCCTCACACTAGCACCGCTCAAATCTTAGCGGCAAATACGTAATTAACTCGTAGAAAGATCTTAATAGCGCTCAACTGTGGCATGCCCTCTCAGTTTGTGTATGCTTTTCTGGCACAGAAAATGCAGTTTGCAAAGCATAATCATCACACCAATCTAAAAATAATAGAGTAGTCAATCTTGGTCATTTTTGCTTAACTTTGTAAGAACTTTATATTAATTTGTCTGATTCCTAGATATCTTAGACTGTGTTCACTGATCTGGTAAACAGAGCACACTCTCCAAAGTAAAATCTAGGGCATAAAGCGAATCACTCTGTGAAGTAGACCAGACGCTACACCCCACATAAGAGTTCTCAGCAGAACTTAAGGTTATGAGTAGACTTGGACTTTGGCATTAACATAAGACTCATATTGTCAAAAATTATATTTAATATTGAAACAAAATAGTAGTTTCCGATCAGATCGTGTTCCGGTGTCAGCAATTACCAGACTCCACACATAATTTCTTAGATCTCAGCACAAGAAAGTATTTTATAATACTAAAGGTATCATTATTTACAAAAAAAACCGAAACAGAAGTTCCGGTAAAAGAATTTGCTTAGTTAGTTATAGCAGTCGAAGCGTAGATTACAGCAATTTTCAGGTAAATAGACCACAGTGGTTGAACCAACCGAAGGCATCA
>NZ_CAWPKW010000005.1:0-20305 GCF_963888615.1 Brasilonema octagenarum UFV-OR1
CAAGAAAAAACCGGGTTTTTTAGTCACAATTATGAATACTGAATCGGTGTTCTAGGTTAACTTATGGGAAAACCCTCTTCAAAATCCAACTAGGGCGATAAGCCGGAGAACTTCGGCGTGAGCGCGAAGCAACAGAGGTCTTCAATGCATCGCCATCTTTGCTAACGCACCAAATCCAGATTTTTTATTGCATTTTTGTCAAATCTAAACAAGCGTGGGAAATGATTCATCACACCTTTGGGCATGTTTATAGTACGTCTTCAACGTTCATGTGTAGCCTATCCTTTTGGGACTGGTGTAATCGCAAAGACTGCATTTTATGTTTTTCAATGTTGACTTACTTGTATAAGTCACGGTGTTGGATAATTGCTTAATGATTTCACACGGTGATCTATATGTTGTTTAGTATTTTTGGCTCCTATGGAATGCAACTCATGTCAGGCATAAGCCCATTGTTCATCACCAAAGAAACTCCTGTGATTCTCGTGGCTGATGATGACAAGTCAACGCGAATGCTGTTGCGTGATGCTATGGAAAACGAAGGCTATCGAGTAGTCGAGGTTAGTGATGGTAAACAGTGTCTAGATGTATACGCATCTGTCAAACCTGATTTAGTTTTACTAGATGCTGTTATGCCTATTATGGACGGCTTTACATGCTGTAAGCAACTGAGCAAAATATCCAGCAATTTTGGTAACTCAACACTTGCTAATCCAGTGATAGAATCTTCATTGAACACCAGTGCGATTTCACTACTTTGGAATAGTACTCCCATATTAATGATTACTGGCTTGGACGATCCTGAGTCAGTGGATCGCGCCTTTGAAGCAGGAGCAACCGACTATGTCACCAAGCCTATTCACTGGGCTGTTTTGCGTCAGCGCGTACGAAGACTACTCCAACAAGCCCAACTATACAAACAGTTTGAGGCTGCTACCCATGCTTTGCACGAACTTGCCAACATAGATGGATTAACTGGAGTGGCTAATCGTCGCCGCTTTGACCACTATTTAAATATTAAGTGGTTGAACTTAGCACAGGAGCAACTGCCTTTATCACTGATTTTATGCGATATCGACTATTTTAAACTTTACAACGATAAATATGGTCACCCTGCTGGAGATGTCTGTTTGCAAAAGGTAGCTGCTGTCTTGAACCGTTTGGCTCAGAGAAATGAGGATTTAGTAGCGCGTTATGGTGGTGAAGAATTTGCAGTGATTATGCCTAACACTCATGCTGCTGGTGCTGTTCACGTTGCAGCTAGCATACAAGCTGGAGTCAGGGAATTACAAATGGATCACTCAGAATCTGAGGTTAGCCATTACCTCACCTTGAGCTTAGGGGTAGCGACGACACTCCCCAGTTTTGAAGCTTCTTCAAAAACTTTAGTTGTTGCAGCAGATAAGGCGCTTTACCAAGCAAAAGCAGAAGGACGCAATCGCATTATACTCAAGCAATTGAACTGTTGAGTGGTTTTAGCTTTACAATAGAAATAGTCAAACTGTGGTTAAGATAACAATTAATTTAACTAAAATTTTGCAAGTTTCTTACTAAAAAAGCCGATGACGGGATTTGAACCCGTGGCCTGCTGATTACGAATCAGCTGCTCTACCACTGAGCCACATCGGCATACCTCCGGATTATTATAGCTTATGACGCAACAAAATAACAAAACTCGTATTAATTCAGAACAATACGCCCGTCTCAAGGCAGAAGCCACAGCCCCCTATCGGGGCTTACGGCAATTTATCTACATTACTTGTGGTGCTTCTGGTTTTATTGGTATAGTCATCTTTCTTTCTAAGGTACTTGCAGGACGTGATGTTGAGAGCGCGTTGCCGAATTTAGCACTTCAAATTGGAGTCGTTGCTTTAATGGTTTTTCTTTGGCGTTGGGAGCAGCGTAGACAACAACGCCCCAAATAGCAATTAATTACAGTTGACTTCTGAATCGTGTTTGAAGCTTATCTTTGTTGGTGATTGATTATTTTTCATAATCAATTGGGAATTTTTTTATCACAAAATCTCCTATTTTCCTTTTTTGAAGTGAATTACAAGCTTTTGCGATAGCGTCTCATACCTTTAGAAAAGTAAGCTCATAAAGAGGTCAAACAGCTTAAAACCAGCTATCCAGAATAGAAGCTGAGATTCAACTTTGGTGCTTTGAAGGCTTCATCGAGAGAAGCTGCTACGAACAAAGTATTGTCCAAGCCGATCGCTACCTTTTATCCTGGCGGAAAATTGGGTTGTAACTCCGCCCTTTTCTCTTTGATTGCTTTTGTCGTATTCCAAGCATTTGTACCTGGGAGTTGATAAGCTAACAAAATGACTGCTGGTGAATCGTCAAATAACGTTGTCGCACTATAATATTGCGCCCCAACTACCGCTCGACCAACATCTTTTAACCGCATAAGCGTACCATCATAGTCTTTTTGCACCACAATGTCTTCTGCTTCTGCAGGAGTAGGTAAACCAACAACTTGCTCGTAGAGCAATTTCATACTGCTGCTACTCTGTTGTCTTGTCTATTCTTGTGGTTCTTCTCACATTCTTGCTATTTTTTTGGGAATATTTTAGGCGTTACAGATTTGATAGCGTCCCCTTTTGACCTTGGCGAACAACAAAAATTCTGGTTAATTGAAGGATGAAGTGTATTGTTTTCTAAAAATTTGTGTTTTCACTTTTGCTCTATATTTTTTTGTATTTTTATATACGAGTATCAAAATTTTAATTAAATTAAATTAATCTTTCTTCACTTTGCGAAATACAAAACCATAAAAAATAAAAAAATTATTAGAAAATATCAAACGGGGCGAATTTACTGAGAGACTAAGTATAGTTCAAACGGGGTCAGCTTATATAAAGACCCTGAATATACATTTCAAATGTTTTTTAAAAAGGGGTCATGTAGATTTAAAGACCCGAATGTTAGCTCAAATAACAATATGTAAAGCGCCAGACGAACAACTTGTCAGTCATGGCGCTTTTAACTTTCAACTTATGGAGTTCTTACCAAATACGGAGAAGGAATTGCTTTAGCGCTTCCTTTATTAACTAGTGCTTGGTAAACAAAGGCAGCAACTTCTGCCCTGGTAGCTTGACGATTGGGATTTAACTCCTTAACTGTCGGGTAATTTATCACCAGTTGCTGTGCAGTGGCTGCGGCTACTGAATTGGTGGCATAGTTGGGAATCTGGGAAGCATCGTTATATATGGAGAGAACATTCTGATTATTCACAGATAAGTTCATACCGCTTGCTAAGGAGACTAGTACCTGCACTCGCGGAATTTGTTGCTGTGGTTTAAAGGTACGATCAGGATACCCAGAAACAAAGCCACCTTGATACGCAGATTGAATGACTTGGAAACCCCAGAAATTACTGGCGACGTCGCTGAAATTTGTGACTTGGCGCTTAGCTGTGGGTGCAAAGGCTTTGGTCACAATGGCGGCAAATTGAGCACGGGTGACAGGTTCATCAGGTTTAAAAGTGCCATCGGGAAATCCAGCAATAATATTCTTAGAGGCTAGAGCTTCGATGTAGCTTTTTGCCCAATAATTAGCTGGCAAATCCTTAAACGCAACTGCGCCACCTGCTGATGGTTCAACCTTGGCGGCGACAAATTCCACTTGACCAAGAATGCGCTTGGGGTCAATATCATTGCCGACCGCCACAATAGTATTCTTACCCTTGCTGTTGTTCACGTCATGGGCAGTATTACTGCGGATCAAGTTACCGCCAGGACTTTCAGCGGTGCCAAGGTCAGGTGAAGCATTCATGATCACGATTATGCCATCGCGTTTATTCTTTTGAATGACATTTTTACGGAGTACTGGTTTCGCTGATTCGGAAATAAACAGACCATCTTGGTTTCCAATAATCTGGTTTCCTTCTACTAAGGGTGTGGAAGTACCACCGATCGCTAAACCAAAACCTGTGTCCTGAAATAAATTATTCCGAATCTCTCCAGTCGCCGACTTAGCAACTGAAATCCCATTGCCTTTGTTTTGAACAAAGACATTATTTTCTATTTTTGGATTACCTTGACCTGTAACAAAAACACCATCTCGTACACTATTAGTAAACGTACTATTTGTGATTATAGGATTAGTCGATTCCACCCATATACCAGTACCACGTTGTTGTGGGTTGGTGACTGTTACTCCTGTGATCGTGCTATCTTTATCAGCACGAATCGTCATATTCTGACGGGCAAAAGTAGGACTAATATAAACGCCACTACCTGTAATTAATACTCCCTGACCTTTTGTCGATTCATCACCGCGCAACGTCACGCCTTGTTTGATTAAAAGTGGAAAAGTTTCTCCATTTTCTTGGTTATAAGTACCAGGAGCAAGTTGAATAACTGTACCTGGCTGGGCTTGATTAAGAGCGTAGGTAATGGTTTTATATGGAGCAGCTTCCGAGTTACTAGCACTAGCGCTGTCTGTACCAGTTTGTGGATTGACGTAAATAACACTTGCTGTAGTTGGGGCTTGCACTGGAGGAGTTTGCACTGAAGGATCTTGCACTGAAGGAGCTTGCGCCGTAACCGTTGAGGCGATACCTTTAGTGTCGATCGCACCAGCGTTGACCTCAGATACTGGTATTATGAACCCACCCGAAACGACTAATAAAGCGGTTAGTCTTGCTGGAAAAGACAAGGTAAATGCAAGGGATTTACCAGTTAGAATGCGAAAATTTTGCCTTTGCGGAGAATCAAATCCCTGAGGTGCCATTTTATTATTAATGATCTGCGGAAATAGTGTTAGTTGATAATGGTGTCTCTAACAGCAGGCGTTGCTGTAAAACTCATGCAAACTATAGCTGAAGACCTGTATATTGACATCTGGGTTCCTGCGTGAAAAACAGAAATTTTTACATTCTTTTACATATAGTTTGCACATCGACGCGAATTTTGCGGTGTAGGGGTATTTCATACTTCCCTACACCAAGCAACTCTTATCCTAAATTCTTTCTTCTACACTTAATACCATTCATCCGTACACAGATCAAAAAGAAATCAGATTTCTTCAAGAAACCTGATTTTTGAGGTTAAGTAATGTATTGTAAAACAAAGATGCAATTCATGATTTATGACTAATAACTACTAGCGTTCTTACTTTGTCAAAAGTCACTCAGTGCAAGGGAAGTGGATTTCCCGACAGTTCAGAACTGTCCACCCTTACAGAGTCGAACCAGTTGGGTTTTACGAGCCTTGGAAACTGCCTTCAAAGGAAAGTATTAATTTTGACACTTACTGCTTCGCCAGTTGACGGCACTTGCGTGACTGTCGGCACAAATGACAGTTAATCAACTGGCACACGACTGAAAAATCAGTCGTGTGGGTATTCCATCCCGATATAAATAACGCAGAGTTTCAATTCATTTTATTTATTGAAACTCTGCTTCGGGGCTATCTGCCTCCCGCGTTATTTTAGGTATGTTTATTGACGCGTCCGCACTCATTAGTAAGCTAATGTTTCTAAGGTTTCGCGCAAATAACCTTGTACTTGTTCCTCAAGGCGTAGCTTCTGAAATTGAGTATCGCGTTCTAGTAGCCAGCGCTTGAAACCAGAACTTGCTGCGATCGCGGACTTTAAGTTATTCCAAATTTCAGCATTAGCACTAAATTCGTAATCCTTAGAAGTTTTCATTCCAGCCATAGTTCCTTGTTCCTTAGTTTCAAATATGAATCTTTAGAGCTAAGTTTAATGAAGCTGTAGCTCTTGTAACTATTACATTTTACTAATTCTTTCTCAGGGTAATATCTATCTTGCAGCAAATTCTGTGTTATTCGACACGAAAAAATTGAGTTATACTCACGGAAATAGCCCAAAAGATTATAGAAAAAATTCAAGCGGCTATGGCAAAGACGAAACCTAGTTATCTTGATGATAGCCGCGCAAGTCAGTCTTTGGGTTAATACCAATTCTGTGTAACCCTGATTTTGATGATAAAGTATTTTAAGAAGAACACAGAACGCAGTAATCAGAATATCCCCACGGATGGAATCCGGGGGATTTAAGAAAGGGAAAAACTTTCTTGGTCTCCAAAGGATTTATCCGGGCGTTTGGGTCTAACACGAAAAAATCTGGCAGCCTTCAAACAACGAGTACTCGTAAATGCTGACAGGTCAACAAATACAAGGCTGCCAGATGTTTAGGGGACAATGAAAGGGCTTTATACCAATACTCAAGACCAGAACTCTTAATCATACTAAAAAAGCGCGTTTAATATTCTGAGTTCTGAGTTCTGAGTTCTTTTTTCGGTAAAAACTAACTTAGATTCCGATCCCCGACTTTTCACCAGAAGTCGTAAATCTTGTTTATTCAATCTTAAATTTAGAAAACAAACAGTAATTTTACTTAAAATAGAGATAGGTAAATTCGTAGAATGACCAAACACTGGTTGTGACAACATCTGCTCAAATAGTACCACTCGTCAGAGAACCTGAACGCCTAGAACTCCGACTACAAGAAATTCCGCCAGAACCTGGAGTTTATTTGATGCGAGATGGAAGCGATCGCATCATCTACATAGGCAAATCGCGGAAGTTGCGATCGCGTGTTCGTTCTTATTTTCGAGATTCACAAAGACTAAGCGAACGCATCGCTACAATGGTTAAGCAGGTGACAGAAATTGAATTTATTGTCACCGATACCGAAACTGAAGCTTTGGCCTTAGAAGCCAACCTGATCAAGCAGCACCTTCCCTATTTCAACGTATTACTCAAGGATGATAAAAAATATCCTTACGTTTGCATAACATGGTCAGAAGATTATCCACGTATTTTTATCACTCGCAAACGCCAAATAGGGAAAGAAAAAGATAAATTCTACGGTCCTTATACCGATTCTCACCTATTACGGGAGATATTGCGCTTGTGTAAGCGTATCTTTCCTTTGCGACAACGTCCTCAGCCATTGTTCAAAGATCGTCCTTGCTTGAATTACGATTTAGGACGCTGTCCGGGTGTATGTCAGTTGCTGGTTTCACCAGAAGAATACCGCAAAACTGTGCAAAAAGTGGCGATGGTTTTCCAAGGTCGAAGTCAAGAACTCATCGATACCTTAACCGAGCAAATGCAAAAAGCAGCCGAGGCTGAAAACTTTGAGTCAGCAGCAAGGATTCGTGATCAAATTGCTGGGTTAAAGTCACTTACTGCTGATCAAAAAGTATCTTTACCAGATGATACAGTTTCCCGTGATGCGATTGCGCTTTTTAGTGACGAACAACTCGCCTGCATTCAATTATTCCAGATTCGTGCTGGGCAATTGGTAGGACGTTTAGCATTTGTCGCGGATGCTCACGCGGAACCAGGTGCTATCTTACAAAGAGTGTTGGAAGAGCATTATCAAACTGCTGACTCGGTGGAGATTCCCACAGAAATTTTAGTACAACATGAATTACCTGATGGGGAAATATTAGCGGATGTCTTAACTAAGCGCAAGGGAAGAAAAGTCACGATTTTTAATCCACAGCGACAAGTCAAGGCAGAATTGATTGATATGGTGGAGCGAAATGCTCAATATGAGTTGCAACGAACACAAAAATTAAGCGATCGCAACCAACAAGCGATGCACGATTTAGCCACCATCCTCGATTTACCCGAGTTACCTCACCGCATCGAAGGTTACGACATTTCCCATATCCAAGGTTCAAACGCCGTTGCTTCCCAAGTCGTGTTTATTGACGGTTTACCCGGTAAGCAGCACTATCGCCATTACAAAATCAAAAATCCTACAGTTACAATAGGACATTCAGACGATTTTGCTAGTCTTGCTGAAGTCATCCAGCGTCGCTTTCGTAAGTATATTGAAGATCCGCAACTACAGCGAGCGGGAAATCCTGATTGGCCTGACCTTATCATGATAGATGGTGGTAAAGGTCAATTGTCATCTGTTGTTGCAGTCTTGCAAGAAATGAATTTATTGGAAGATTTGCGAGTTATTAGTTTGGCGAAACGGCGAGAAGAAATCTTTTTACCAGGAGAGTCCGAACCACTGGAAACTGAGTCAGAACAACCCGGAGTACAACTTTTGCGGCGTTTACGAGATGAAGCGCATCGATTCGCCGTGAGTTTTCATAGACAACAGCGCAGTGATAAATTGAAGCGATCGCGTTTAGATGAAATCTCTGGTTTGGGACACCATCGACAAAAGTTGCTCTTAGGACATTTTCGCTCTGTTGATTATATTCGACAAGCAACACCTGCACAGATTGCCGAAGTACCCGGTATTGGTCCTCGTTTGGCTCAAGAAATTTTCGATTATTTCCATCCTTCTTGAAGTTCGTATCACCTAATACTGTTTTATTAACAAAAAAGTGTTGGGTAATGGATAATTGGAAAAAACCCATTATCCATTACCCATTACCCATTACCTATTACCCATTACCCATTACTAAGAACTACGTTAGCAAACATAGGCAATCCGGTTAATCTCCATAACTGGAATTTTTTATAAAATTTTTTGCTCACGAGTTCATATCATTATCAATAGTAAACAAAAATAAAGAAAAGCTAAAAAGTTACATAGTGTTACTAATCCTAAAGGTAGAGTGAGTTTTTAATGAGTGCTTTTTAGATATGCCTATTTACAGATTACAGTCATTAGCTTCTAGATTTTAACTATTGAGGTTTAGCCTCCAAGGAAATTGTGGATACTCTACACAGCGTTTGCTTGCGATATAAGACCGTATGAGAGCTTGAGCGTGACAAAAAGTGGGTAAAGATTGATATTCTGGAATAATTTTGGAGTTTTTAACTGTTTACTGTAAATTTAACTTCCCAAAAAGTTCTGTATCTCATAGTAAAAAAGAAAAAGTTGATCTAACTACAAAAAACGAAGTCTCAACGTCTTAATGGTTGGGATCACGAGATTTATAATTAGAATCAAAAAAGATAAATGATTTATATATCCAGAGTTGGATAACATAGACCTTTAAGATGAACATAATTAAATAAAGACAAATAAAAAAGAACAGTTCATTTTATGTTAATGTAAGCGATATAAATTATGGTTTGTTGAATTTTGTAAATCGAGAAGATTTACACGTTTCATTTGCGTTTTTTCAAAAGAACATGAAAGTTAAGGATTTTAAAATGCAGATAGTACAAAATGTTCGCTGCCCAAATTGTGGTAGCGAAGGTGAAAGACATTATTTATTAGATAGTCAACTGACTCGGACACAATGTGCAACCTGTGACTACTTAATGATCACTTGTACACGTACTAACAAAGTGATTGAAGCTTACGCTCCGGGTATTCTTGCACCGCGTTAGTTAAATACTCAATACTGAGTCCTGATTTGTGAGAGGAAATGACTCACGATTCAGGACTCTTTTTTGTTCTCATTTGTTCTCAATTGTCCACAAGCAGCATCAGCTTCTAAACCACGGGAGTAGCGAACACTAACCGCAATTTGTTGCTGCTTGAGGACTTTGACAAAAGCTTGAATTCGATTTTCGTTAGGGCGTTTGTAGTCTGCTTCTGTGATGGGATTGTATGGAATCAAATTCACATGACTCTGGAATCCTCGCAGGTGTCGTGCTAATTCCAAGGCGTGTTCTGGCAAATCGTTCACACCAGCAAGAAGAACGTATTCAAAACTGACACGGCGTCCAGTGATTTTCACATACTCCCGACATTCAGCAAGCAAATCTTCTATAGGATAGGAACGGGCGCTGGGAATGAGTTGTTCCCGGAGTGCTTGGTTGGGGGCATGGAGACTGACAGCAAGAGTGACTTGTAACTGGTGTTGAGCAAGCTGGCGAATGCGATCGCGTATTCCAACACTAGAGACAGTCAAGTTACGCTGTCCAATACCCACATCTTGATTTAAAGATTTGACAGCCCCTATAACATGGTCTGTATTTAACAATGGTTCACCCATGCCCATAAATACCACATGGCTGACTCGTTGTTGAAAATCTTCTTGAACCGTCAACACCTGATCAACAATTTCATGACGTGCAAGATTGCGCTTATAACCTTGTTTACCAGTAGCGCAAAAATCGCACGCCATCGGACAACCCACTTGAGTTGAAACGCAAACTGTTAAGCGCTTTTCTGCGGGAATACCCACACATTCAATAATTTGATCATCACTAAGTTGCAAAAGATATTTGACAGTACCATCAGGAGCAACAGAGCGGTACTGTATATTTGAGCGCCCGATGGGAATTTCTGCAACTTCAGCACGCCATTGTTTAGAAAAGACAGAGATATCCGAGAGCGATCGCACTCCCTTTTGATAAATCCACTCGTGCAGTTGCTTTCCTCTATAAGCCGGTTGTCCCTGTTGCTGTACCCAACCCGTTAACTCTTCTAGACTTGCTCCCACAAGCGGTGGAATAGAAATGTTTGCTTGTTGAACAACACTAGTTTTCGGGGAGGGGAGTACAGGGACAGATTTAACAGACATGGTAGTTAGGAATTGGCTTTGAATCTCTATGGTAGGCGATTGCTACTCTTGTTGTTTGAGTTTATCACTTCTGGTCAGTCATCTACATTTAAGGAGGGTTGCCACAGATACTCTCGCAAGTTCATTTTTCCTTCTGTGTTAAATTTTATCCCTTCTTGCTCCAGGAGCGATCGCTGCAAATTATCTCCTCCATATCGCGAAGGAGATTGAGATATCTCGCCTTTAGCATTAATAACTCGATGCCACGGGACATCGGATAAGCTTATATCTAGACGGTAGAGAGCATAACCTACCAGACGCGCTTTACCATATAGATTTGCTAAATCCGCCACCTGTCCATAGGTTGCGACTCTTCCCTTGGGAATCTGACGCACTATTTGATAGATGACATTGTAAGTAGACACTGGCACTGATTCAATACAACTCTAAGGCATTTGTACAAAAGAACTAACCAAAAGTTGTGCCATTCCAGCCCCACATCGCACCCTTGGCGTCAGCGAACTCTATATATATACGATTTTGAGGCACTTTTAGCGCCTTGTTAATCTCCTGGCAAAAGTCTTGGCTCATCACTTCGGTCTGGTCTGGCTTCATTGTACCGACACTTTTAACCTCGATGTAGCATACTGGGTCAGTCGTGCCAGCAAATGTCATGGGAACTGCTGCTTCAAAAGCTGTCATAATGTAGCTTTCTGGTTTTCCGGTATGCTTAGCTAACTTAGCTGATAGGCTTTTGAGCAATGCTTCAACTTCTTCTCCAAGAGGAGCAGATACAGAAGTTTGGACTTTAATTAAAGGCATGGCATTTTCTTGTTAGTTTCCCATTGTTCAGTTTACCGAATAGCACAGTCTTCAACTGTGATATGAGCGAAACAAGTGACTATGTTCGGGATGATATAAACGAGAGCGTGCTGATGCTTGGGAAAGTGCAGGGCTGATTACGTAAAGTGTGGTGCGAATTAGCTTTTCTGTGTGAGTACACTCTGCCATTTTATGGAGAGGAACAACCACTATTTTTTCATCAGACCATCCTAAGCGATAGCAAATAGCTACTTGTGTTTCAGGTGAGTAGTGTTGGAGTAGTTTAGCTTGAGCTGCTTCAACGTGACGTGCACTCAGATATAAACATAAACTAGCTTGATGGGCTGCGAGAGTGGTTAATTCTTCTGTTTCGGGAACTTTTGTACGTCCGCTGATGCGCGTGAGGATGATTGTTTGGACTAAACCGGGAACAGTGAGTTCTACTTTGAGTTTCGCAGCTGCTGCTTGAAAAGCACTAATACCTGGTATCACTTCAAAAGGAATTTCCGCTTCTGCCAAAAGATACATTTGTTCGTGGATGGCGCTGTAGAGACTCGGATCGCCAGAATGGAGACGGACGACAGATTTGTGCGATCGCACTCGTTCGATCATAATTGGCAAAATTTCTTCCAAAGTCTTGTTCACAGAGGGAATAATTTCTGCATCCTCGCGGCAAAGCTCTAAAATCTCTTGAGGTACTAAAGAATCAGCAAATAAAACAACATCGGCAAGTTTTAGGAGTTTTTGCGCCTTAACAGTCAATAACTCTGGGTCTCCAGGACCTGCACCGACGATGTACACACCAGATTCTAGAGATATATAATTACTTTTTGTCATTCACTTCGTTAGTAGATTCGTGCATATCGCAACATACAGCAACTCATCCAAAAAAAATTTTGGCATTTCCTCAGTATCTTTCCGGATAGAACCCCTCCTTCTAGTAGAGTGTATTGGTAGATGCACCCTGGTTAAGCCCTAGAGAATTCTCTGGGGCATTTTTTATTCAGTGAACAGTGAACAGAGGAAGCGATTTCTTGACCCCCCTGATAACTGGTAACTGATAACTGATAACTGTTAAAGCTTTTCGGGTATGAGCTAGCTAAACAATCGCTGCTTCTAGTAGCTTAATATTGAAATAAGCAAACTCAGTTGTTGTGCTAGCGCCATCTTTATCCTCTTGCACAACCTGCTTAGTCATCACATAGTAATCGTCTATCTTCTCATAAGAATCTTCAAATTTGAGAATGCTGGTGATTTCATTTGTTTTCAAGTTACGAAAAACCGCATCATAGCGAGTTCCAAGGTAACCAGAACCTGTATCGAAATTTTCGTGAGTATTAATAATAAAAGCCATACGACCCAGGATGCGACTAACCTGACAAATCTCATTGCCCCGGACTTTATAATTTGAACCCATAGAGTCGCCATTTACCAAAATTTCTATTGCACCATCGGAGTCTTGTTCACCCAGGCAAAACTCGTGCTTTCCATGAGACTGCTCAAAACTTGTACGTTTACGATGGGTGACTGTATCTCGCAATTGGGTAGAAATCCCTTCTTGTACTTGCTCATCTGCAACACCCGTAACTTCTACGCTTAAATCCCGGTTGATCCGAATCTTACCTGTGTGAACTTCATCTGGTTGAACGAGTTGCACATCTGCACTGTAGCCAGGAAAGTTTTCATCCCAAGTGTAACGACTTTCGTAAGCGGTTTGGAATATCTGACGGGCTGTTGTTGGATGTGTCATAAAACCATTTTGACTTCACCTACTCCTCCAGTTTAATTCACTGAGCACAGTAAAATCAGTTATCAGTCATCAGTTACCAGTTATCACTGTTCACTGTTCACTGTTAAGCGTTTCCTACAACTCTTGGGAATCACTATCTGGGGACAAAACCATAACTGGTTGTTGATAAAGCGGAACAGTGAATGTTACTGTTGATCCTAACCCTTCGCCCAAACTATAAAAATTAACCTGACCTCCCATCGCCTCTACGAGCTTTTGGGATATTGCTAGCCCCAAACCTGTACCACCGTACTGGCGAGTACGAGAACTATCTACCTGACTAAATAATTGAAACAGTTTCTCCTGTTTGTCAAGAGAGACACCAATACCAGTGTCTGCCACCCGCACTCTCACCATACCAGGAAATTGTTGGTCTTGAAATGTGACTTTTTTGCGAACGACATCGGTTGTAACAGTGATACCGCCTTCATGAGTGAATTTGATCGCATTACTAACCAGATTTAGCATCACTTGCTTGAGACGTTGGTAATCACCGTAGACGATAACTTCATCAGAGGTAGGAGGCATATTAATTTGAACGCTAAGATTTCTCCCCTCTGCTTGAGGTCGCATAAAACCTTCTACATCACTGAATAACTCATCTAATTTGACTGATTGCAATTCCAGTTCCATTCTGTCTGCTTCAATTCTGGCAATGTCTAAGATGTCATTGATAATATCAAGCAGATACAGTGATGATTTATGAGCTTCTTCTAGAAATTGTCTTTGTTCTTCTGGATCATCAGCCATGCCTTCCAAAATCAACTTCAAAAATCCGATAATACCGTTAAGTGGTGTTCTCAGTTCATGGGTGACATTGGCGAGAAATTCTCTGATGCGGCGAGTGGCTTGTTCGGCTTGTTGACGCGCGTTTTCTAGTTCTTTGTATAAAATTGCGTGGGCGATCGCTGTTCCTAGTTGATCTGCCACATCTTTTGCTATTTCAAGTTCTTCTGGGCTGACTGTACAGTATTTTGTGCCTAAAGTAATAGCAATCAATCCATTAGGTTCGTCTTGATGGGAAGTCGCAACCACTAACATTTTCTGCTGGTCAAACTCAAGATGTTGTGGGTTTTTTGCCAAAATCGGTTGTAGAGTTGCCAATGCGTCAGCAAAGCTCGGCTCAGAAGCTATATCTATTTCCAAGCCAAGCATAGAACTTAAAGATGGCTGGCGATACTCTGCTATCACCTGCACTTTCGTGCTAGAGGACTGGTAGGGACAAATGATGCAGCGTTCCAATTGCAGCGCTTTCCCCAAACTATCCACCGTTTGTTGCCAAATAATATCCAGATCCAATGTCCGCCGAATATTTCTGGTAATTTGGTTTATGAGTTTATGGTGACGCCGTGAACGTGTGGCTGAATCTAAGTGTACAGGTATTGGAGATGTCAAGTTTTTTTCTTCTTTGCTGAGTGCTGTTTGCAGCAGTCGTCCCATGACTAAAACTGTTGTCGGAGTGCTTGCCAATGAGGGCATTATTGGACTCATCACCAACTCCAACTCAAACAACTGCTGACCGTAGCTAAACCAGCACTTATACCTCTGGGGTATCAAAGTTGTCAATATTTGCTGCAATTTTTCCACATACACAGCCTGCTCGACTGGGGTGAAGGCACATTCTTTCCCGCTTTTAGCTTCAAGAATTTGCACAGGATTTAACCCTAGGCATTCGCTGTGTTGCCACCAGAAACTTAGATAGCGTCCTGTACTATCTTGCGTGTACACCAACTCGGCTCCTAAATTTGCCCATGAGCCATTAGTGTTACTGGTAATATCTTCTAGATTTTCTGACAATATGTTCGACCTTTGGGAGTTAGCAGTAATACTCATGACCCGAGTTGGATAACATAGAAGCCAACCCATTAAATAAGCTTTACGATTCGCTGGCTTAGTTGGGAAGAAATTTTGATCGCTTTAGCACACGCTTCGCGGCGATTAATGAATTGTTGTGCCAGAAAACACATTTTCAAATCCTTGTATAGCAAGAATTTAGATAAATCGTGTTTCTTTAATATTTCACTGCCATACGCATGCCCGCGTCTGTTGTTACGAGTCCAATCGCCGCCTGATCTCCGGCTTAATATCTAGCATCAAAATTTTACATTTTTTCATCCTCCATATGTGTCTTACTTTTTACATTTTTGAGCTTTTTGTGAATTTAATCGTTCCACTCTCCCCGAGCTGGTAAAGGTTTACGCACAGGTGTACGCGTCAGTTCATCGTCTCTTGGGCTTTCACCCTTCAACCACTGACGGATCGCCACCTCAATGACTTTGCTTGGATCATTGGTGAGATGCTGAATTTGTTCTAGCAAGTCGGAGTCGAGGCGAATAGCAATCTCTACCTTATCGGCAAGTCTTTGTTCCGCATCGGTAGTTTTCTCTTTCATATTCATAGGATGATATACTCTGAACTTGTTTTTCCAAGGCTTGGTAAAGTCACTTTCTTCACATCAGTAGGGCACCTGTCAAGCACCTCTGCCGGAAGACGTTGGGCTTGAATTTGAGCAGCAGGGCGGCTTTTGCACCTCTTTTTAGGGGGAAGAGGACACCCCCGCCGCGAGACGTGGGGGGATTGCGGGTAGCCGTTGCTCATGAAGTCCGTATTTTGTACTTCTTGTTGTTTATTGTACGCCCCTAACTGATAAATACGATAAGCTATGCATAGACCTTTATATCTTCATTAAAAAGTCTACAAGTTAATATTCATTTGTCAGTACTCATTAGTCAATAGTCCTAAGTCCTTAATCCTTGGTAATTGGTTATTGGTCAAGAGTCAAAATTTGTTCTCACGCCAGAACAAGCGTGAGGGAGATCCTCATCAAGTACTGGCTCCCCTGCAATCCAAATCTAACCCAAGCGCTTCCTTTGTTCCCATCTCCTCATCTTCTCATATCACCGTCTGAGCCAATAAAGCATTAAAATACGTTAAGTATATTGCTGTTTTATCCTTTGTTGCTGATAAACCAAAGAACTATATGACTGATGTACCTGCAGCTCGTATTCGGAATTTTTGTATTATAGCTCACATTGATCACGGAAAATCTACCCTAGCAGACCGCTTGCTGCAAGTGACAGGCACTGTAGATCAGCGGGAGATGAAAGAACAGTTTCTCGACAATATGGATTTGGAACGGGAGCGCGGCATTACAATTAAGCTGCAAGCTGCCCGAATGAACTATAAGGCAAAGGATGGTCAGGAGTATGTGCTGAACTTAATTGATACTCCTGGACATGTGGATTTTTCGTATGAAGTGTCTCGTAGTCTTGCTGCTTGCGAAGGTGCGCTGTTGGTAGTGGATGCTTCCCAGGGAGTGGAAGCTCAAACCCTGGCAAATGTTTACTTAGCCTTAGAGCATAACTTGGAAATTATCCCGGTTTTAAACAAAATCGACTTACCAGGAGCAGAACCAAACCGAGTCATCGGGGAAATTGAAGAAATTATCGGTTTAGATTGTAGTAATGCAATTCTTGCCTCTGCCAAAGAGGGAATTGGTGTTGGTGATATTTTAGAGGCAGTTGTTGAGCGGATACCACCGCCACGAAATACGGTGAGCGATCGCCTACGCGCATTGATTTTTGATAGCTATTACGACAGTTACCGGGGAGTGATAGTTTATTTCCGGGTGATGGATGGCACAGTGAAGAAGGGCGATCGCGTTTATCTGTTGGCTTCTGACAAGGAATACGAAATTGATGAGTTAGGAGTGCTTTCTCCCACCCAAAAGCAGGTTGAAGAACTCCACGCTGGAGAAGTCGGTTATTTAGCTGCTGCAATCAAAGCTGTGGCTGATGCACGGGTGGGAGATACAATAACACTATCTAACGCTAAAGCTGCTGAACCATTACCTGGTTATACAGAAGCTAATCCAATGGTCTTCTGTGGAATGTTCCCCATTGATGCTGATCAATTTGAAGACTTACGCGAAGCTTTGGATAAGCTAAGACTCAACGATGCAGCACTGCACTTTGAACCAGAAACTTCTAGCGCGATGGGTTTTGGTTTCCGCTGTGGCTTCTTAGGCTTGTTGCATATGGAAATTGTCCAAGAACGCCTAGAGCGAGAGTATAACCTCGACTTAATAATTACAGCTCCTTCTGTGGTTTACAAGGTGCACACTCTCAAGGGTGAAGAGGTGTACATCGACAACCCCAGTCACCTACCCTCTCCCAACGAACGGGAAAAAATCGAAGAACCCTACGTCCAAGTGGATATGATTACACCAGAAGGTTACGTCGGCACTTTGATGGAGTTGGCGCAAAATCGACGTGGTATCTTCAAAGATATGAAGTATCTCACCCAAGGACGTACTACACTCACTTACGAGTTGCCCTTGGCAGAAGTTGTTACAGACTTCTTTGATCAAATGAAGTCGCGTTCTCGGGGATATGCCAGCATGGAATATCACCTGATTGGCTACCGGGAAAATCCCCTCGTCAAGCTCGATATTTTAATTAATGGCGATCCTGTGGATTCTTTGGCGATGATTGTCCACAGAGATAAAGCATACAACGTTGGGCGCTCAATGGCAGAAAAACTCAAAGAATTGATTCCTCGCCATCAATTCAAAGTCCCAATTCAAGCATCGATTGGCAGTAAAGTTATCGCTAGTGAACATATTCCGGCATTGCGCAAAGACGTGCTTGCTAAATGCTACGGTGGTGACATTAGCCGGAAGAAGAAACTCTTGCAGAAGCAAGCCAAAGGTAAAAAGCGGATGAAATCTGTGGGTACGGTGGATGTTCCGCAGGAAGCTTTTATGGCAGTACTGCGTTTGGATCAGCAGTAACCTAACCTTTTTCCCTGTTGATGGCAATGTTTTTGGAACTGCAGATGCACGCAGATGTACGCACATAATCACAGATAATTTATCTGGTATACATTTGTGTGTGTTTGTGGTTTTATTGTCAATATATAGCAGTCGCCAGGTAGATTAGGGCACGAACTAATGAGAAAACATGGTCACCAAGAGACTTGAAAGTCTGTTAAGCGTTAAGCGTTCCCTGCTATATTCTTTCAATGATTGAAGAGGACACACGGATTTCTCCGGTCACCCGTCACGAATGACCTTTGTGCGAAGAAACATAATTAGTACTCGCTTTTATAAACAGTTAAATCATAGAAAATTTACAGGAATATTTAGGATTGTTATATGTTTGACTATGTAAAAGCGAACCATGACCTGTTCCGTCGTTTTTACAGACTGACAGTTATCAATGTTCTTTCCAATCTCACAGAGCCTTTGGCAGGTTTGATCGGTATTGCATTCTTAGGTCATCTCACCGAAATCCGTCATTTAGCAGGAGTTAGTTTGGCTACAGTTCTCTTCAACTACATCTACGAGAACTTGCTCTTTTTACGGATCTCAACTACCGCAGTAACATCTCAAGCCGTCGGACAGGACGACCAAGAGGCGATATTACTAGCAGGAGTGCGAAATGGCTTCATAGCTTTAGTGCTGGGTGTTCTCATCTTTGTGTTGCAGTACCCTATAGGAGCGGTAGGGTTTCATTTATTGAACGGCTCTCCAGAAGTTGAGTCTATCGGACTGGATTATTTTAACGCCCGGATTTGGGGAGCACCTGCAGTTTTGCTCAATTTTGTAATCATTGGCTGGTTTTTGGGACGGGAACAAAATGGCAAAGTGTTGCTGTTGACCGCTGTTGGCAACGCCGCTAATATTGTGCTGACTTATTTCTCGATTATGCGGTGGGATTTGGGAAGTACAGGGGCTGGACTGTCTCATGCGATTAGCGAGTATTTGACGTTATTGGTAGGTATGCTCTTGGCGTTTCGCTCTATCCAGTGGCAAGAATTGCGAACAGCAGTCCAGAAGTTTTGGGAATGGTCGGCTTTTCAAGCTACTTTTTTCCTCAATAGTGACCTATTGGTTAGATCTTTAGTTTATATGTCCATTTGGACAATTTTTTTCAATCTCAGTGCCACTTTCGGAACAGATGTCTTAACAGAAAATGCCTTGCTCCAACAGGTAGTATTTCTGCTCGCGTACTTGATTGAAGGAATAGGATTCACTACGGAGACTTTAACCGGAAATTTTAAAGGTCAATCCGCTGATGATCAGTTACTACCTCTATTGCAGATTTCGCTGTTCACTAGTTTGCTGGTGGGAGTTACCACTTCAGGAGCGTGCGTTTTGTTACCTGAGACTGTATTTGGGTTGTTAACCAATCACGCTGAACTGATTGAGCCAATTAAACACTATGTACCTTGGTTATTCTTCGTCTTGAGTTTTTTTTCAATTGCTTGGATTTTGGAGGGGTATTTTGCAGGATTAACAAAAGGGCAATCTTTACGTAACGCCGCCTTAATGGCAGCTTTATTGGGATTTGCACCAGTGGCGTTTTGGGCATGGTCGGCTGAGAATAACCATCTTTTGTGGTTGGCGACATCAGCGTTTATGGCATCAAGAGTACTTCTACTTGGAGTCCAGTTACCAGAGATGTTTGAAAGTCATTCAACTAACGCTAGTCAATTGCCCAAGCTATAGCGATCGCGCGTATCGCGCTCAAACTGCTTTTTTGCTCATCTATCGTCACAGATGGAAACAGTTAGTAGCTTGCAACAAAGGAAAAAAATCGAATAAGCACCAGGAGAAAGCGGCATGTTGCTGTTGTTGCACCTGCGGTGCAAATAATCACAGATAATTTATGTGTGTACATCTGTGGTTTTATTTTCAAAATCTTGACTGAACATGGTGAGAATTCGACTTTATGACTCAAAGGATTTAGAAAACATTCTTCAGCTTTGGTATCGAACTTGGCACCAGACATTTCCCAATATTCAACATCCACAGCCATATTCTGCATGGAAATCTCGCTTTTGTGATGATCTTGCTGTACGAGGAGAAGTTTGGGTTGCCGAAGTTGAACATCACATTGTAGGCTTTGTCGTAGTGATAAAAGAAGAACAGTATTTATCACAGATTTTTGTGAATCCCGAATATCAAAATTGTGGTGTTGGTTCAGCCCTACTCAACAAAGCTAAAGAGATTTGTCCACAAGGATTAATGCTTCAAACATTACAACAGAATATACGAGCTTGCGTATTTTACGAGAAGCATGGCTTTAAAGCTGGTAAGCTGTCAGTCAATAAAATTAATGGGCAACCCAATATTCAATATCACTGGAAGCCTTTGATAAATACATACTAAATGATACCTTTAATGCCATAATAAACACAAGCTAGGCTACCAAGTATGTAGACAAATGTAACATTAGCTGAAACATCATTTTCCCGATATACACTCTTCTCTTCAAAGGGCATTC
>NZ_CAWPKW010000006.1:0-20013 GCF_963888615.1 Brasilonema octagenarum UFV-OR1
ATCATATATAGCAGTTCTCATTTTTGTGAAAGTGCCTGCGCTCTGCGCTTAAAAACAAAGTACATTTGTACATTCTTCTTAAGCGTTAAGCGTTAAGCGTTCCCTACCTCAACGAGTAATTTCACAATTCATTTAGGATTGCTATAGAGAGTGAACAAGTATAAACGCAGTGAAAGCAATGATATCTTATCAGTACTGTCTGTGTTGAGAGTATCAACACCTGTGATTTTTTACAAATCATTTAGGATTGCTATAGCTGTTCAAAAATCAAATGAGAATTCTATAGTTAAGCAATAAGTGGAGGACGAAGAGATTCATCAACATAACTCAAAATTCTTGCGGCTCGATTTTCCCAAGAAAACTGCTTCACAAAGTTGATAATATCTTGATAGCCTTCGGCTTTCCTTGGATGAGTTTTTAAAACCTGCGCTATTGCTTCGGCAAATTTGTTAGGACTATCTGGTTCGCACCAAGCAGCGATCGCGTTAGTATTCTTAAACTCTACTAAAGAGGGAATTTCTGTTGCGACAATGGGATTTCCAGAAGTTAAGTAATCAAACAGCTTGAGGGGAGATGTGAATGTTGCAGCTTCTCCGGAACAATGGGGATGAGCTAAGATATCAGCGGCTTGTAGCAAAGATGGTAAATCTTTGTGCAAGAGATATCCCAAGAATGTTATGTTGTTAACTTGCTTTTCTTTTGCTAATTGCTGATAATGTGCAACTTCTTTCTCATCACCACCTGCACAGACAATTTGAAGATTTGGCATGAGTGCAGCAACATCAACGAGGATATCGATACCTTTAAATTTTCTTAATGCTCCTGCATAAACGATTAAATGTGAACGTTCATCTTTGAGAAGTTTTTTGCGCCACTCTGCAATTTTTTCTGGTTGTCTAATCATAAACGAAGAATTATAGCCATTGTGCACCGTAATGACTTTTTCTGGGGGCATCCCATGTTTTATCATGTGTTCTCGGACTGTATCAGTCACTGTAGCAGCCACTTGAAACAGTGGATGATTCACAATTTCTGGCTCAAATTCCTTATCTTCGTAATGGTGATGTTCGTAAATTGCTGGGACACCATTTTTAACTGCTGCTTTGATGAAATTCCAGTTCCAAGCGTGGACAAGTTTGGTTGTCGAAAGGATATGGAACGGAAAATAATATTTTGTGGCAATGGTGTTAGAGTCGGTGAATTTACTATTAATATAATCAATAGGCCAAGGCATGGGTAAGGGAGCAACTTTGAGCTTTTGCTGGATGTTGTAGTATTTGATGAGTGCTTCTGGTGTTTTCCTTGGTTGAAATGGACGAGCTAAATGAATTGGGTTGAAAGCTGCTAATCCTTTGCGAGGATATGCCAAAACTGATGAGTAACCCAAGTTTGCTGCTCCGTTTGCAGCGTTTGTACCTACTATAATATGAGCTTCTGGTTTGGGTATCTCTCCTGTTAAAAAGAAGACGTAGTTTTTCAGAAGAGTCGTATTTTTCATGATTTTAAACTTTAAGGTTATCGTCGAAATGATCTAACTTTTCTAGCAGATGCGTGAGCGCTTGATAAGCTTCCTGGATAAATTTCTGTTGGCTAGGGAGCGTATTTCTCGAATCATTGGCTAGGGAGTTTAGAGAGCTAAGTATAGGATCAAGAGTCATCCGAAACTGATTGCAGATAACTATCAAATTTTGATTGAGGGTGGCGACGTTGTGATTTGGCTGTGCGCCTGATAAAGTCCAGTTCGTTTGTAGGTGCACAATATCTTCAAAAACATCAATGCTGTTGAGAACTTTTAAGCCTGATTTGTAGGATTCTTCTATAAATTTATTTGGCTGTTGAAGATTGTTTTGTCTATCATCAACTAGTAAGCGCAAAGAACCAATCATAGACTGAAGCCGCGTACGAATTTCATGAGAGACGCGCACTAAGTTTTGCTGGCGTTTGGTAGCTGTTTCCACTTTATCGGCAAATTGCATTGCGTACAAACGCGAGTAGTAACCACCCTTTTGTAAGAGTTCTTCATGGGTTCCCACCTCCACCACACTTCCTTGATCCAAAACAGCAATTTGATCCGCTTTTTGCACTGTGGAAAGGCGGTGAGCAATAACTAATGTTGTGCGATCGCGACTGAGGTTATCTATCGCCTCTTGCACTAAACGTTCGGAAACAGTATCTAAAGCACTCGTGGCTTCATCTAAAATCAAAATTTGTGGATCTTGTAGTAAAGCACGCGCGATCGCCAGGCGTTGTCTTTGTCCCCCAGACAACATGACACCGCGATCGCCAATGATAGTTTTAAATCCCTGCGGCAATTCACTGATAAACTCATAAGCATTTGCCTGCTTTGCTGCTGTGATAATTTCCTCTTTGGTTGCTTCCTGACGTCCGTATGCAATGTTATTCCACACTGAGTCATTAAAAAGGAAAGTATCTTGACTGACAATTCCCATTACCTGTCGTATTGAGAGTAAGTCGAAATCACACAAATCGATGTCATCAATAGTAATACAACCAGATGTCGGATCATAAAATCTGGGTAACAGATCTGCCAATGTTGATTTTCCTGCACCAGAACCGCCTACCAAAGCCAGTGTTGTACCTTGTGCTAAGTATAAATTTACATCTTTGAGTACCTGTTTTTCATGATCAGGATAGGAAAAGCAAACCGACTGAAAACCGACTCCTTTATTTAATTTTGTGTAAACAATTGAACCGTTACTCATTAACGGCTTATTCTCCCAGCTTAAGAACTCAGTAACTACGTCCACACTGGTAGTAGTACTAGCAAAGCTACTGCGAAGAGTATTTAACTGAGAAATAAACGGTAGCAGTCGTAGTAATACCAATAAATATGTTAGTAGTACTGTTGAAAGCGAGACAATTTGGTTTACAAAGAAGGTGCGACTCAAAAAGACAATTAGTATGATAGCTGTCACGCCCATGACTTCACTCAGTGGTGCGATCGCTTCCGAATAAACCTGAGACTTAAAATCAGCTTTTTCGCGAGCGTGAATGAGTTTCCGAATACGTTGATATTCTCTTTGTTCACTACCCGTTGCTTTAACTAGACGAATTCCGTTGAGAGTTTCTAGTATAGCGATCGAATAGGCTCTAGACATATCGCTAAGCTGCTTACCAAACTGTTTGGCACGGCTAATAGCATACTGATTTATTAACGTGACTAAAGACAGCAAAACCGTTGCAGCAATTGTCAATTGCCAGGAAATTGACAGTAGTATCCCGACAAAAACTAGAATTGTAATCCCTAAGATGATTAATTTAATCGTATTACCTACAGCACTGGCTGCACGGCTAATTTCTCCCCCAAGACTGTTGATTATGTCACCAACTTTCGTCTTGGCGTAATAAGATAAATCAATTTGTAGCAATAAAATTAAGCCAGTTTCGCGCATATCCGAAGTGACTTTGCGCGTTAAGGTACTAGATGCTAAAGTGCTAGCGTACGTTGCTATATTTTTTAACAGAATCGTAAAGATAATTGTCCCCGCCATCACTCCTAATAGGTAATTTTCGGGAATATTATCAAACGGAGACATCAGTTTTTTGAGAATAGCAGGAGCACCACTGAAATCCACTTCTTGTCCCACTATTCTTAAAATCACTGGAACAATCAGAGCAGTGCTAACACCATTAAATAAAGCTCCAGAAAACCCTAACAATATCGTCAGGAAAGTCAAAACTGGATATGGTTTCGCAAATCTTATTAGTAGTTTGCTGGTAGACATTGGGGATTTGTCTCACAATTTACTTTTGATTAACAGAATTCATAAATCAATTACAATAAATAATTTTCATCTTTCTGTTTTAGACAAATGCAAATACTCCTCATATCCTATTTTGACCGTCAGTGAAGTCTGATAAACTCACCCCTTGAAAATAATACATTAGAAATACTCATAACCCAGCAATTACCGACTCTAAGGTAGATGCCATAGTCTCAAGGCTATATTTATTTATACATCTTTCTCTTGCCTTGAAACCTCGCTCATTTGCTGACTCTAAATTCTCAAATATAAAATCAATTTGATCTGCAATTTGTTCTGGAGAACCAGGAGCAACCAAATAACCAGTTTCACCTAAAATTTCTGGAATATCTCCAACTCTAGTTGATAATACGGGTTTAGCCATTGCCATTCCATCTGTTAATTTTAAGGGGAATTGGGCACGAGCGATGATTGTATCTCGCTGAGGAACAACCACAATATGAGCAGCTGCTACAACCTCAGGCATAACCTCCACAGGACACTTGGGCAACTTGATAATCCAACGCCCCCATCTTTGAATGAGTTTATCATCATAATCATCATAAGGACTGCCACCAACAATCACTAGTCTTAAATCTGACTGGTTTAACTGATCCAACGCCATCAAGACATCTTCAACACCTTTATGTGGTCGTGGTGCACCTGGAAACATTAAAATACGATAGTCACCAAGATCATAACGAATTCGGCTAGCCTTTGAATCGTACAAACTAGGGTCGAACATAGCAGTATCTTTACCATTAGGCAGATAAATACCGCCAAAACGTTCTTGGAGAAACTGAGTATCTATTGTTACGGCATCAGCCTTTCGTACTAAGTTTTCCATCCATTGTATATAAAGTGGATGATCAGGAAATCTTAATGCACCATCTTTCTTTAAAATATCTCTGGCTAATTGTTTGAGACTAGGACGATACTTCCACTCCATACCTCCATACCAGCTTAATTCCCAGTCATCCATATCCAAAAGCAAAGGACGACGGCTGCTGATTTTTTTCAAAAGAGATAAACCAAAACTCGTAACCTTTGGTTTGACTGCATAAATAATATCTCCATCTATTTTTTCTAAAACTTGCCGACTGTAGCTCAAAAACTCAGGATAGTTTTTTCCAGGAACAGAAACAATCTTGATTCCATTGGGAGGAATTGCATAAAGTTCTTTTCCAAAAAGAAAACCGATAATTTCTACCTCATGGTTAAGCTTTTTAAGAACTTGTGCTAGCAAAAAGGCACGAACACTCCCACCACCGCTTAAGTCACTAACAATTAATGAAAATTTCATAAGTATTATTTTTTATCACTTTCCTTTTGGAAACAGCATGGATATCACTTTATTTGTACGGTTACCGCGATACTTTTCGTAGAGTAGGAAATTTGGGAGGATTTTTCGGATAGTATTGAAAGTCTGCAGTTGCTTTTGATTTTTGAGCGTAATTTGTTTGTTGAGTACGCGAACCGGCATAGGAACTATTTTTAGTAATCTTTCAAAATCGTCTTCCTCTTTCTCCATAATTGCTTCCTCTAAGAAGAATTCCAGACCGATTTGACAAAATTTGTTTAGTTCTGAATAATTTTTGAGAATATTTTCGTAAAAGATAATATAGTAGTTTTTCATATAATTCCAACTATTAGTTCTATTTGACTGATGCTTGGTGTAGTAAGTACCAATCATCGGGGTGTAAACGAAATTCGCACCTGCCATTAAAATAGCGACAGCAAAATATCTATCCCCCAGTGCTTTGAGGTATTCCGGAAATTTTGTCTTAGTCAAGACACTTTTTTTCATCAGCATAGCTTGCTGAAGCGCGGGATGAGGTGTATTTGCCAGGAAGTCAGGAATGAGTAAACGTTGAACGAATTCATCTTTAGTCAATGAGCCAATGACATTTTCCTGAGTGTTGACAATATTTTGGTTTGCATCAAAAAACACCCGTTCATAATCGCAGTAAAAGACTGTGTCGTTATTGGCGTTAACTTGTTCTAAATAGCTGAGGTGAAATCTAGTTTTGTCTTCATGAATCCAATCATCTGCATCTAGACATTGAATCCATTCACCCTGTGCTTTCTCAACGCCAAAATTGCGAGATGAAGGCAGACCACCGTTTTCTTTATAGTAGTATTTTACTCGCTCATCTAAATTCATCAACTGCTCAGCTACCTGACGAGTATTATCCGTAGAGCCATCATCGACAATCAAACATTCAACATCAGAAAAAGTTTGTGATAAGACACTTTTGACTGAGCGTTCAAGGTAACAACCTTGGTTAAAGCAGTTCACAATGATTGAGACTTTAGGTGACATTTATAAATAATTCCTTATTTGTGAAAATCTATTGATAGACTGAAAATCAAGATGTTCATTCATGAATGTCTTTGAAAAATAAATCCTAGCATTAGATTTTTGGCAGGATGACAACATGTTTTAAGTCAAATGACGCCTGTACATCATATTTATTGTTAATATCGCATGAGTTACCCTGAATGTCTCGTTCGCCAAATATTTACATCAAGCAAGCGCGATACGCACATGGGATCAGCTTCCGGGTGATCGCACTTTGCGTTCTCGCTCCCTAACTTCTGGCACAATCATAAGATAAGTCGCCAAAAGAATTGACGCTTCACGATTTATCTGGTCGAGAATTTCCCTTGTCCATTACAACATATAGCTTGTGCAGGTAGTCCAGTCCCTCTGTTTATCGATAGCATTGTTGAGAAATGCCAAACAGCAAATTTTCATGGAGATACACTAAATGGAAGTTATTCGTCTTGAGGCACTTTCAGATAATTACATTTTTCTGCTGCACGATCCAAAGCAAAATATTGCTGCTGTTGTCGATCCAGCCGAGGCGGAACCAGTTTTGCAGAAACTCAACGAGTTAAAAGCTGAGTTGGTGGCAATTTTTAACACGCACCATCATCAGGATCACATCGGAGGAAACCGCCAACTTATGCAACAATTCCCTAATGTGATAGTTTATGGTGGGGCTGAGGATAAAGGGAGAATACTCGGACAGCAGGTGTTTTTACAGCAAGGTTCGCGCGTTGAATTTGCACACAGAAGCGCTGAGGTTATCTTCGTTCCCGGACATACCCGCGCTCATATCGCCTATTATTTTCCACCAGACAACCCAAGTCAAACGGGTGAGTTATTCTGCGGCGATACCCTGTTTGCTGGTGGTTGTGGTCGCTTATTTGAAGGAACACCAACGCAAATGATTCATTCCCTGAGCAAATTCCGCTCGTTACCTGATTCTACTCGCGTCTGGTGTGCTCACGAATATACTTTGAAAAATCTGCAATTTGCCCTTACCGTAGATGCAGATAATACCGACCTACAAACACGTTATGATCAAGCGAAAACGTCCCGCAGTCATGGAGAAGCAACTGTTCCCTCGCTTTTAGGAATCGAAAAGCTCACAAATCCCTTTTTACGTTGGGATCAGCCAGCATTACAATCAGCTGCTAATAGTCGCGACTCGCTACAAACCTTTACGCGATTGCGAGGAATGAAAGATAGATTTTAAGATAGTCATTAGAAAGCACTACTCGACTAGGAATAAATGACTCGGTGCAAAGAAGATTCATTTTTCTTGGCTTCAGAGTTGCGATCGCACCTTCCATTTCGCTATGATTTGTAGGTTTCGGGCTATACGCGAAGCTGCTTGGGATATAGCTGCATCCATATCAACTGTCCTGTTGAAGCCCAAGCAATTAAGATTTTACAGAAAACAAAGAAAAAGAACAACGATGGCGAAACGCATACAATTAGTTTTAACTCAAGATATCATCAAGCTAGGAAAATCTGGCGACTTAGTGGAAGTTGCTCCCGGCTATGCTCGTAACTACTTAATTCCCAAAAGTTTGGCAACTCGTGCTACTCCTAGTATTCTCAAGCAAGTCGAACGTCGCCGCGAAGTTGAACGCCAGCGGCAATTAGAATTGAAACAACAAGCCCAAGAGCAGAAAGCAGCTTTAGAAAAAGTTGATAATTTAAGAATTGCCAAGCAGGTTGGTGAAGCCGAAGCTATTTTCGGTACTGTCACCACCCAAGAAGTGGCAGAGGTTATTCAACAAACCACAGGACTCGAAGTGGATCGGCGTGGTATCACCCTACCCGATATTAGCAAGTTAGGAACTTATGAGGCTGAAATTAAGCTGTATACTGACGTGACAGCAAAAGTCAGCATTCAAGTTGTAGCTAGCTGAAACTTCTAAACCACCCACACTGTAACGTAAGATTCAGTGTGGGCTTCTATTGGTTAGCAAAAACGTTGAATCTATTAATTCTTTAGCAAACTATAGTTCAAAAATTTTCCACTCGTAAAGATTTGACATCCAGCGACTAACAAAGCACAGGATGCGAGAATAGCCAAAATAGATGCTGGCACAAAGGCATTCCCATTAAAAAACATAACTGTAATTCCTAATGCCATCAAAAACCATGCTATATGACGGAATGTTTGACGACAGATAAGGACTACAACCCCTACACTACATGACAGTACACCCGGAATGCGTACAGAAGGAGGAATCTGACTATTCACTGCTAAAATAAAAATTCCTACTACCATTAATACCAAGCCAATGAGCTTAGTCAAAAGCTCCATTCGAGATGGCTTTGTGTTTGCGACGAATTCAACCTGAATCACTGTCGGTGAATGATTCAGCATAGTATTATCAGACTGAGTTGGTATTTCTTGTTCTTGTTTCTGTAGAAAGATAAATGTGATCTTAGCCCCATGACCTAGGTCTATCTTATCTCCAAACTTAAGTGGATAGCGGTTTGTTGGCTCTAGCTTAATATTATTGAGATATGTACCATTGACGCTGCCGAGATCAACGAGATAGTAAGTATTTTTTTCGACATGAATCTCCGCATGAAGTCGAGAAGCAAAATTGGCATCTGGTAAGCCTGCAACATTGATATCAGGCATGGTCTGATCTTTGGGCTTACCAATGCTAATAACAGAAAAATTTTGGGGCAACTCAAGAGGAGTGTCGGTTTGAACATGAAAAAGCTCTAAACTTTGCCCTGTTGTCTGTGATTTGCCGGGGTTTTGCATGCCTTGTCTTTAGGGAGCAGTTTTTCAACTAATGTGAATTATCTTGTTTGGTCGCGAAGATGCGTCAGCTGATAACTCTTAATTTATTGTCTTAATTTTAATACTTACTATGATTACTTATATTGTCTGTACTATATTATATGCCCTGATGAATACTCTGCCGTCTTGTAAACGGTAGATCATAACAATTTCTTAAGTAACCATAACGCAAAACGGGAAGGATTTACACTTGAGCGCACCACATCCAGGAAGTTTAATCTGGCAAAAATCCCTGGCTTAGGCGGTTGCAGTGTTAATCTCAAAGGTAAGCCTGCTTGCTGACGAATTGTGCGTATCGCAATCTAAAACAGGTGATAACCAACTCTTTCGCTAAGTCATTCAACGAATCTCAAGTCGTCGGATATTTCCACAATACCTTTATACCCATCAATCCGCACTTTCTGACCATCTTGTAATAATGACATAGCATCTGTCACATCCATAATGGCAGGAATACCATACTCGCGAGCGATGATTGCCCCGTGAGAAAGTCGTCCACCCGCTTCAGCAATCAATCCTCCAGCCCTAACGAGTAGAGGTGCCCAACCGGAATCTGTATAAGGTACGACTAGGATGACGTCTCGGTCAATATCTCCAACACTCTGTAAATTCCGCAACACCTTTACCCGTCCTTCTGCTTGTCCAGGGCTGGCAGGAATACCTTGTAAAACATGATTTGGGGAAGGAATTCCTGTTTTTAAAGGGAATGCGGGAGGATTATTGCCGTAAACTAAAACAGGTACTGCATTTCGCTGATTATCTTGTGCTAGTTGTGTGCGCCTCAATTCTACTAAATCCTGCAACTGTTGGACAAAAGCAGGTTCAAAACTTTCAACAAGACGCCGTACTTCCTCAAGTTCTAAGAAAAAGATATCTCCTGGTTGTTTGAGTAAGCCCGACTTTAACCAAACCTGTTCCAAAGCTACAAAACACCAGCGCAACTGCGCTAAAAGTCGAGAATAAACCTCTGTGACTCGCCCTTTAAGATGCACACGCTTTTGGACAAACCTTCTGTTCTTCTTCCTTTGACGCTTTTGGTGTTTTAGCGGTTCATTTGTCTGCATCAATTGTACAAACAACTGCTTAACCGCCTCTGATTCTTCTTTCCAGGTGGGAACAGCAATATCAGTTCCTACTTCGCTCAAATAACCGTAATGCTCAAGCAATTTGTCGAACTTGTTTAGAATTTCTTGCCCTTCGGGAGTTCGTCTTAACTGCTCAAACACCGTTACTGGGTTAAACTCAGGTAAGATCTGCCGAGCTGTTGTGGCTAAATCTTGAATCGCTCGCAACGCCGCTACTTCTGGCGTCCGACTATTATCAATATCCCCATCCTTTACCCGAAAGATAGCTTGTCGCAACGCCGCACTCAACGGAGCTAATATACTGTAGTATGTTGCACCACGAAGTAACTCCAGAATTAAGTTAATTCTTGTCCACAGCCTTGCTGGCTCAAGGTTTTCTACGGGTTCTGAGGCTAACTCAGACAAAGCCGGAACAAACTGCTTGCGATTATCCCTGTTGAAATCCAGTGTGAGAGAAAACTCCCGCAACAGCAAACCCACTAAACCAGGAAAATTCCGCAATGTGGTTTCTATAGGAGGCTGACTCATTTTTGCTCCCCTAGTTAAAAACTCCAAGCTTTCAGGGGGTAAGCCCATGCGGCGGAAAATTTCTCCTAGTAGGGTGGCATTAAAGTAGGATCTTGAATAATGGAGTGTAGCTGTTTGGTTAAAATCCAACCCGACAGAGCCTTTACCCAATACCAAAGCAAAAATTTCTCCCCAAACACCACAAGTCAAAGGACGATTGATCGACCAAGTTAATGGGCGAATCAGTCCAGGAATCACCTCTGCAGCAATTTTGCGCGTCCATATCGGCAGTAAGGTGGTTATGGGTCGAGTTTGCAATGTCCAAAGAGTTTGACCATCGTATGTCCACTCAATATCTTGAGGAATACCGTGGTAATGTTCTTCCAGATGTCGAGATAGATATGCGACTTGCTTGATTAATGTTGGTGGTATATTCCCCTCACCTTCTAATTGAATAGAAGTGAAATTATCTGTCTCAACCACATAAGCGCGATACTGTTCGGGCGTTACTCGTCCGGAAACGACACCAGTAGCGTTTCCTGGCAAAGCTTCAATGATGATCGCATCTCCTTGCTTGGTAATGGGATCACGAGTAAAAGCGACACCAGAATAGACACCTTGGACTTGTTGTTGAATCAGCACCGCCATTGCTGCATCAGTAATGCTGCTTTCGCCCGTATGTTGCCCGAAGTCTTTCTGGGATTTTGCTGCGTTTGTTTGGAATGGAGAATCCTGTTTTGAAACAACAGGCTTGGTAACAGTGCGATCGCGTCGATACTGTATTGCCCGTTCACTATTGTATGACGCTCGACACTGGGCGATCGCATCTCGCAATTCCTGTTTACTCGTGACATTCAAAACCGTTTCATACTGTCCTGCGCCAGAGGCTAGTTCTGTATCTTCTCCTATGGCTGAGGAACGTACCACAAACGGTAAAACTGGTGAAGGTTGAAGCGTTTCTATCAACTGTTCCGGATTCTGGTACGGACCAATGATCCATCCTTTTGGGACTGGATAACCCCATCGTTTGACTTCGGCTAATCGAGCTGCCTTTTGTCCAACTAAAGCCGCCTCTAACTCGTCATCTAAAGTGAGAATGCTTTGATTCCCACGAAAAAATTTAAACGCTGCTTGTGAGTCGCTTTGTGCTTCTTCAACAGGAAGATTCAAGTCGTCAGGAATTTGTTTGTAAATCCAGGCAAGTAACCCCGCAAGAGCTGCCGCAGCCAAGATTCTTGCTGGGGTTTCTGGATGCAGGACGGCTACAATTGCAGGCAATAGAACTAAAACCCCAAATTTTGCCAAAAGCCTTGAGCGCACAATAGTAAAGCTGACGCCAGCAAGTAAGAAAACAAAGACTGCCGCAAGTGGATCATGTACGCCAAATCCCCACACAGCGTTAGTCGTGCCAGCTCCTTTACCCGCCAAGAATCTACCCAATACTAAGCCCATCAGAGCAATCAATTCCCAAGCTGAACCCTCTCCAAAGAAAATACGAGCCAGCAAGACTGCGGCAATACCCTTGATCGCTTCCGAAAAAACAGCCAGAATTCCAACCAGTGTACCGCCGTGGTAAAAAGCAGATGAAACACTAATATTGCCTGTACCAATTTGTGCTAACTGCCGCCCTGTTGTAGCTTGAGTGAGCCAAGCTATGATTGGTAGCGCACCTAACACAGGGCAGACAATGAAAACGACTACAAAACCCCAAAGTTCTAACATTTTTGCTTTTGGATTTTAGATGTATTTTTAACCTAAAATCTCAAACCTTAAATTTAATAATTATTTTTCTTCGTCATTACACCATAAAGGTAGACACGGGAGTTGTGACGCAAATCGTCTTTGCCAGTGTCAAATCTTGCTTGCTTAATTAAACTTTCTTTGCTTTTGACTATATTAATATGATTTATAGTTCCAGTCATACCTGAGCAGAGCACTCACGCTCATACATAGGGCGTAAAATGATACTCAGAATGACTTCTATGATACATCTAACTCCCTCAAGTTGGGAGTCCCATCATCCAACTTAGTGAACTGCGTAGGCTGCTTGCAATGCCCAAATGATCAACGCCAGAATTGACCCTAGAAGCAGCACGGAAGAGATGGTGACTACTTTTGGGGTATCAGCGCCTTCAAACTTCATAATTCCTCGGTTCAAGTCGGACATAGCTTTGTAATCCTCCTTCTGTTACAGTGCTAACGCGTCCGTTTCGATTCTAGTCCTTCAGAATGCATCTGATGCAAAGTTTATATTACAATTTTGTTTAAGTTTCGCAACATTTTCATCGTTATAAATACTCATATGAATAGATACATTGTATGGGTTGAGACATTTTTTTTACTGACTTTTTCACAGAGGATTGCAAAAATTAGAACGTAGAACGTGACAATTGTCAATTGTTTAAAAAAATTACCGACTCAAAACTGCCAATATCGACATAATCGTGTCATGTTTGTATCCTAATAGCAACATTCTGGGCGTTGCTGAATCAGGGGATGATGTAAACAAACGTATATTTCTTTGACAAGCTGCGTAAATCCCCAGTCAACCTCTGATAAATCAACAAGGGGTCAAATCAGAACTACCTATTTCATACTTCCATTCTCTAATACCATATTCTGACTGTGATCGCATATGTCTGCGGCACTTAAGTGCGAATGCTGCGCGCCGAGATTACCTGTGCACAGGACTCAGGAATTATTGCTTTATATAGCAATAATTCCTGAGTCAGAAGTCATATCATATCCGGCGAATTAGTTGTGATTTCCACGTTATAAGAGTTTTCCGTTCCCTACATACGTGAATCATTTCACCAAATTAAACCAGATGCCTATAGCTACTGTTCAAAACACTAGAAAAAATGAGCATTCAAGTAAGCAAGATGAAAACACTTTTGTTTGTATCTACTGTCTTTCCACCCATGATTAATCCGCTTGCCAATCGAGTCTACAAACTGCTCGTACAATTTCAAAAAAGTTGGCAAATTCTCGCATTGACTCGTGTAGAAAATGCTTATTTAAATGAAGAATCTAGTGTTCACTTTGTCAAACCTTGGTATCCACAAAAATTAATTGACTTAATGAGTAAGCTGAAGCTTGAGAAGATACTAAGGTTATTAATTTGGCCAGATCAGGATATTTTTTGGGTATTACCTGCATTGATCAAAGGTTATCAGTTGATTCAGCAGCAGAAACCTGATGCTATTTTTGTATTTATGATGCCCTATTCAGCTAGTTTCATAGGAATCGGGTTGAAGTGGTTAACAGGTTTACCTTTAGTGTTCAGCTTAGATGACTCGATCACTTGCACTGATATGCATCCAGAATCTCAAAGTTTGCTGCATTATCATTTAAAACAATGGCTAGAAAAATTTTATGTTCGTCAGGCTGATGCATTAGTTTATGTTTCCCAATTCAATCTCGAACAGGTCAAAAAACGACAACCTTTATCTCAAAAATCGAAATTTAACTTGATTCGTTGTGGTGCTGATCCCTTGGATTTTAGTACTCCCCTTCCTCCTTCAATTGACAAGAAACCTTTCGAGATAGTTTACATTGGTGGCATGAATGGCTGGTACGATTTCTACTATCGTCTTGAAAAACAATCGGTATTGAAAAAACTTTACAAAGCTTGGATAAGATTAGGCATCTATGAACAGGTAAAAATCGATCATCGGAGTTCTAGTCCAGTTTTTGTTGCCAAAGCAATACAGCAAGTCATTGCCCAAAATCCTAACTGGGAAAAAGAAATTCAACTTGTCATTCATGGAAACCCAGTTCCTAAACATATAGTGCAAACGGTGTTGGAAAACCAAAAACAGACAGATGTCGTTTCAGTCTTTGGTTCTGTATCCCACCACCAAGCACTTCAACTTGCAAGATCTGGAGATCTTTTACTCATAACTTTGCCTAATCGTCCAGATGGCTCTTCAGGTGGACGGATTTCATGTAAAACCTACGAATACCTAATGACTGATCGCCCCATTTTAGCAGCAGTGCCTAAAGGTGAAAACTGGGATTATCTAAAGGATAAGCCTGGAGTTTGGTTAGTCGAACCAACAGATACAGAGGCTATGAGTCGAGTCATTTCTGAAGTGGTGTCAGCACACTTTTCTAATTCTCCCCTCAGGTTTGATCGAACTGCTCTCCAACAGGAACTTAGCTATGTAAACTTAGCTGAAGATTACTTAAAAATACTCGACCAAGTTTGCTTGAACAACACCAAGGAAATTCAAGCTAAGCAATTAGCGACAAGTTAAGGTTTTTTAGGCTTTGTCAACAACCAGTATCAGTGACGAAAAAAACTGAGAAACTGTTAATGGTGCATCTTCCTACTTCTAAGTAATCAGAATAAGTCCTTGTCTTCGCGAAATTATTAACGGAAGAGCGTAAAATATACAGAACTTAGAACAAACGGACTTAACAAGTGCAAGTGTCGCTGGTTATCAGTTTAGTCGTCGTGCTCGGATTGTTTGTCATCATAGAGTTGGGATTAAGATTACTCTTTGGGTTTGGCAATCCTCTAACATACATCCGGGATGAGCAGATTGGTTATTTGCTAAGTCCTAACCAACGCACCCGTCGCTTTGGTCATCGTATTACAATTAATCAGTATTCGATGCGCAGTGAAGCTGTATCCCAAACGCCTTTACCATCTACTTTACGGGTACTGCTTCTAGGAGATTCTATTGCTAACGGTGGCTGGTGGACAGACCAGAATAATACAATTTCTAGTTTAATAGCGCGCTTGTTAACTTCAGCAGTTAGTAGTAATTATCAACAAGTAGAAGTGCTGAATGCTTCAGCCAACTCTTGGGGACCAAGAAATGAATTAGGCTATTTGGAAAAGTTTGGCAGTTTTGATGCTCAAGCACTTGTGCTACTCATTAACACCGATGATTTGTTTGCTACCGCTCCCACATCTTTACCCGTAGGATGCGATCGCAATTACCCCGACAAAAAACCACCTCTAGCATTAGCAGAAATCTTCCAACGTTATATACTCAAGCCAACCCCAATACCAGGAATAGAAGCAATCCAAAATGAAGCAGGCGATAGAGTTGGTTTTAATCTAGAAGCAATTGGCAAAATCCAAGCACTTACGCTTCAAACCAATACTCAATTTCTTCTTGTCATGACTCCCTTACTTCGAGAAATTGGTGAGCCTGGTTCCCGCGATTACGAAGTTATAGCACGGAAGCGCTTGAGTGAATTTTGTCAAGCCCAACGCATCACTTATTTAGATTTTCTTCCAATATTTAACTCCAACCAAGACCCCAAGGCCTTGTATCACGACCACATCCATCTTAACTTTCAGGGAAATCAGTTGGTGAGTGAGGTGATTTCGCTATCGCTGCTTGAACTATTGGCACAAAAATAAACAATACTTTACAATACCATTATTTTATATAAAAATAAAAATAACGAAAGAGAGATATGACGCCAGGAAAATATCTCGTAAAGTCAAAGAAGAGTGTATCTACATCGGTCAAAGTTGCCCAATGGTTAAAGAATCTTTCCAAGAACTTGTGAACTTGAACCAGCGCGACGAAGCACAAACTCATAACTTGTCTGCAGAAAACTTTGCAGGAGAAGACCTTAAAGAGGCAAACCTTAGGGGTACCAGCCTATTCAATGCTAACCTTAGTGGGGCAAATCTCAATAATGCCAAGCTTGACATTAGCAATCTCAGTATTGCCAACCTTGCTAGTTCTGACCTTAGTGGTGCAGATCTGCGTGGTGCAAGTCTCAGCCTTGCCAATCTCAGTGATGCCGATCTCAGCGGTGCCGATCTCAGTAATGCAAACCTGTGTGGTGCCAACCTCAGTCGTGCAAACCTCAGTGATGCCGATCTCAGTGCTGCCGATCTCAGTGCTGCCAACCTCAGTGGTACGAACCTCAGTGGTAGCAATCTCAAAAACGCGAACTTGAGCCTAGCCAATCTCGATAGTGCGAACCTCAAAGGTGCTAATATCAATGATGCCTATCTTGGCGGTATTCGGCTCAGTGGTGCGGACCTCAGCGGTGCAAACCTCAGTGGTGCGAACCTCAACGTTTCTGACCTCAATGGTGCAAACCTCAGTAATGCTGACCTCCGTAGTACCAATCTCACTAACGCTTATTTGAATAGTACTAACCTCTATGGTGCCAAAATTAACGATTCAACGAAATTTGATGATAACAGTTTAGATTAAGAACCTCTGGGAAATTACTGAGATTATAAAGATATCGGTCTATTTCTAAGATTAAGTTGCTCACCACGTACCGGGCGTGGTGATGTATCATTGATTAATTTTGGGCGTTTAAACTCATTGTCAAGAAAAATTTACTAGAATAAAATCATACAAAAAATTGCGAAGTCTAGAGTAAACAGAAGTCGCAATTATTACTCTGGTTTAACACTTGTTAGCTATAGTGCTAACGTCCAGTCATTCAAAAAGTACCCTAACAGGTACCGATTTATTTCTGGAATGACAAGAGGTAATATTGTTGACTTTATCTAGAAAATCAAATCTTACATCATTGAGGGTTAAGCAGAAAACCTATGGCAGAAGTCAAAGTTCCTACCATAACTAGCACGTACGATATTATTTGCTTCGGCGACGAAATTCCTGGTATTCTCGCTCTAGTATGTGCTGCACGCGAATACAACCGTCAAAAAAATCAACTTCCACGGACTTTGCTACTGTTAAAAGGAAATTCTAAATTAGGAATTGGAGGTCATTTAGTACGTGGTGGATTGTGTTATCTTGACCGTTCTACAGTTCCTGCTGCTATTCGTCAATCACGTAATTTAGATACTTTTGGTGATCCAGCCGCTATCTACAAGGAATTTTTGAAACGAGCTGGTGTAGCGCTTATTGCTCTTGATCCTGTTAAGGCAGATAGTGCTTTGCGAGCAATGTTGCAAGAGGTACGTGCAGATATTATAAGTGATATTGAAATTAAGTCTGTAATTAAAGAAGGACAGAAAATTACTGCTATTGGATTGACTAAAGGTGAAACCTATGCGGGCAAACAGTTTATTGACTGCACTGTGAATGCAGAGTTGGCGCAAGCGGCTGGAGTAAAAAAACTTAAGGGGTTTGAAACCTTTGGCTTACCTGACTCAGAACTAGCAGTGACTTTAGTCTTTGAAACTCAAGGGCTGAGTATTGAAAGACTCAAAAATGTAGAGTTTCAATATCTTAAACGCTTCACCAATACAGCAGATACTGAAGCTCAAAAATGGTTAAATGTTGCTGCAGGCGGAGATCCAGCAAGAGCAAATGAACTGAGAAAAAATCTGGTTGATTCTGCAGGCAAGCTCAAAACAATGTTTGCAGGTCAAGATTATATCGACGTTCGCACCAAAGCTCTCTCCATAGCCTACCATGCTTTCCGAGGTACTCCTGTGTCCTTAGCATCTAGTGGTACCATGCTTGACAACGGTAATATAGCTGTTTTGTCTCAGGGGAGGTTGTTTTGGAATGCACTGTTATATAAAGTAAATGCTGACCAAGCAGAAACTTTAGCACGCGCTAAATCCAAGCCAACATCACAAATGCTGAGTGAAATGCTATTTGTGAGAAAGTGGTTTGAAAGCATTGGCGCGAGTCAGGTGAAGCCTGTAGAAGAACTTTATATTCGTCATGCTGGTAATATTACAGGGGCAGTTGATCCCCTAAGTGGTTCTGAGATGCTTGCAGGTGGTGTGCCACAAAGTCAAGCTTTGGGAACATTTGGTTACCATTTTGATATTCGTGGCGGTATTACTGGCTTAGATGAAAGAGCTGCTGGTAAAGGTTTTAACGATTTTGCATTTCTGAACCCGCCTTTGTTCAATATTGGCATCCAGCACGCTTTGATTAAAAATGTACCTAACCTAGCAGTTATTAGTCCAGCTTCTGGATTTGTGGGGTATGCCTCTTCTGCTGGGAGAATTGTGGAATTCAATTGTGGTGTGGGGCAGGGAGTCGGGATTGCTGCTGCAATTGCGATCGCCCAAGGGCGTAACCTCGCTGACATTTCTAACACAGATGTGCGAACCATCTTAGCTCAAACCGGAAAGCTATCTCAAGTTTATGGTACGGACAATCCACTACTAGCAAGTCAGCTAGGCAGTTTTGAAAATCAAATGATTGCTTAAACTTGCTCGGCAATACCATATAGTAATCATTTGAAAAGCACTGTAACTCAAAGAGTATTTTTGACAATGAGTCATACACAAGAAACTGGAATTCCAGGTGTGTTAGCGCCAAACACCAAGATAACTAAACTTGCCGATGGAATGTCCTTCTGCGAAGGTCCAGTTTGGGATAAAAAACATCATCGGCTCATTTTTAGTGACACTGATGCAGATGAACATAGATCCTGGAGTGATACTCAAGGGTTACAGACTTTTCGCAAGCCTAGCTATCAGCCGAACGGAAATGTTTTTGATTTGCAAGGCAGGCTTTGGACTTGCGAACACGAATCGAGGGCAATTAGCATGACCAACACAGATGGTCAGCGAACAATAATGGTGGATAATTATGGAGGCAAGCGCTTCCATTCACCAAATGACTTGGAGGTAAAATCTGACGAGACAATCTGGTTTAGCGATCCAACTTATGGTCTTGGTAACAGAACCAAGGAGATGGATTTTCAAGGCGTTTTCCGCTTCGATCCCAAAGAAAATAAGCTGACATTAATTGCGGATGATTTGAGTATGCCAAATGGCATCGCTTTTTCTCCTGATGAAAAGAAGCTTTATGTTGGAGATTCGGCAGAGGATAAGCGACGAATACGCGCATTCACGGTGAACTCAGATGGAACGGTTTCCGGTGGCGAAGTGCTATGCACGACTGAGAACCCAGTTTGGGGTCCAGACGGAGTTGATGTGGATGCAAATGGAAATATCTACACAGGTTGTGGTGATGGCGTAAATATTTTTTCTCCGGCAGGTTTGCTGTTAGGCAAGATATTAACTGAGGTTCCAATCTCAAACTTTGCCTTTGGTGGAAATGATGGCAAAATGCTGTTTATGACTAGTGAGCACGCTTTATATCGAGTCAATTTGTTAGTGGCAGGTGCGGTCAAACGATGGTGATTTCGTAGAAAGTGAGGAAATTTACCTTAATTTAGTGCGATTACTTATTTTTTGCTTTTCTTAGAGTTGATCGCCTTTTTTTGTGCATTTTTTTAACTTGTAGAATTCACGTTGTTGTACGGAGTGTGCTGTTATCTAATCCTAGACCACACTTCAAGATAATTCTGGAAAAATCTATACATGAGTACGGTTCGGTTTTTGTTGATAGTGCTAGTTTCATGCGATCGCACCTCTTGCTTATTTTGCATAGCCTAGGACTGCGGTTGTTGATTACGTTCACAGCGTCACGGCTTCGTTAGCTGAATGCCTGAATGTGCTAGTGGGTAAGCGTTTTCTCAGTATCAAGAAGGTTAAACGTAACCCCAACGAAGAAGTCTGAATGGCTTGTTTCAATTTCCTTACGGCGAAGCAGCCCTTTCAACGCGAACAAATGAACTAGTGAGTCATTCCAATGACACAAGTTG
>NZ_CAWPKW010000007.1:0-19919 GCF_963888615.1 Brasilonema octagenarum UFV-OR1
TGTACTCCTTATTTGCCTTTTACGGGTTTGTTCGGTTAGGTGCAAGATGTGAGTTAAGAAAATGCCAGCGCAGGCGTTACTCTTGCACCAAGTAGCAAGAGGACTTAGTACAAGCTTGCACAAGCTCGTAACGTATTTTAAATATAGTATATTTATTAGCTAAGTCACCGAAATAACACGTAGAGAAAACAGAGATTGCCTAAAAAATCTGCACAATGCGATCGCCTAATTCTAATTTTTCCAATAGCTACTTGATAGCCTTAAACCACAAATCCTAAAATGATATTTAAAGCTATACGAATGAGTTCCCAATATTCTTCTTCCAACACACCCACCAAACCCAACACGCGACGATGATCAACAGAACGAATTTGCCCAACATCAATAAAACGATCTCGATCTAATCCATTTGTTGGCGTTGCTTTCACGTTGACAACATATGGAGCTTGTTTACTTCCAGGTCGAAATGGCATCACAATTGTTAGCAATCCATACTGATTCATAATGTCATTTTGCACAACCAAGCAAGCCCGGATTTTTTGCGCCTCAGCCCCTACAGTTGGATCAAGGTTCACCCAACGAATTTCTCCCCGCCGATAAGTTAAGTTACTCTCTGGCATTAATGCCATCCCCGACAACATTATCCCAAGCGGCAATTTCAGCTTGATACTCTGAATCTTCAGCATCCTGCTTGAGTGCTGCAATCATTTCTGCTTCCAAAATCCGGCGGCGGTGTTGTGTCAGCAACGCATTAATATAACCACTGCGGTTGCCCTGTGCCTGCTGATCTATAAACTGGAGAACGTCTTCTTCTAAGGTAATTGTGACTTTGATCATTTAGTATTACCTTTTTGTCTTACTAAATAATCATACTACAAAAAGTCTCTGCACTTTTCCCCCTTTAGCACAAAAACGAAGCGCAAACAGACAAAGACGCTAGGAAATACTCTACCTCCTAGCGCCTCTGCCCAAGATTTCAAGCAGAATTATTTTTTCTTCTTAGGCTTGGGAGCAGTGTTCTTAGAAGTGGTGCTAGAACTAGCGCGTCGCATTTCGCGTTTTTCATCTTCTCGCAAACGGCGATCGCGCCAACCTGCCAGCGTCAAATAACCAACGCCTCCCGTAACTGCTACAAGCAGCACCGCAGCAACTGAAGCCAAAATAGTCAAGAATGGAATTTCCACGATTCTCTTAGAGTCCGTTGCGACCCCAAACTACCATTGAAATTGACCAAGTGAAAACAACAAGTAAAGCAACCCAGCCGAGTGTCAAAATTTCCATAGTGCTACTTTTAAACTCAATAGAAACGTCTCTAAGTTTAATAATACTAGAAGCCCGTTCAGAACTAAAGTTTGGATTCCTCATTGACACTCCCCTAACTAAAAGTTAAGGGATTCACAACGTATTCCTTGCGGAATGTTGTTATCTTGCGTTTAAACAAGTTCCCCGGCACACCCCGTTCGCCCTTTCGGGCAGAGTGTTATTTCCTTGAACCTCGTCAATTCGAGCGTAGGGCGTTTACTTTCCCCAAGTCCTGGGGTAGGTTTTTAAGTCTTGTACTGACGTATCTATTCTAACATTTGTGAACAAGATTTTAGATCCTCAACTGATGACAGAACGCATTGAATCCCTCAAAGCTGGGATACTCGCAGGTTTGAGCCTGATGATAGCTTTTTTTCTCACCACGTTGCTGAATAATCTGGTGCTAGCAAAATATTTTGAGCGGCTCGCCAGTCTGGCGATCGCATCGCTAGATTTACAATTGTTGCTCAAGCTTGGAATTGCAGTTTTTTGTGGTTTGCTGTTTGGCGTCACTTACCGCTATATCATCCGCTCAGATAAAAATCCTCAATTGAAAGCTGGGGGAGTGTTAGCGTTTGGCTTAGTACGCGGTTTAACCCAAGTCGATGTTGGGCTGTCATATTCTAGAGATATATTGCCTTTTGTGGTTTTGGGAGTCGAAAGTATTTTGTGGTTTGTGTTGGCAGCATTTTTTCTTGATACTGCCATCCAACTCGGCTGGATTAAGCCTTTTCAATCAAATTGATGCATAAAAAATATAAATTGTCAAGATAAGCAGATGAATTTACCCAATCCTGTCAAAACCCCATCTTTTTTACAACAAATCCAATGGATTACTGATCCTGTAGGATATATGGAAAGTGCAGCTCAGCGGTATCCTGACATTTTTAGTACTGCGGTAGCTCCTGTTGAGGATGCTTTAGTATTTGTGAACCATCCCCAAGCAATTCAAGAAATTTTAACCAGCGATAGAAAGAAGTTTGCAGCCCTGAGTCGGGAGAACAAAATTTTGCAACCCTTAATAGGGGATAGTTCAGTGATTATGTTGGACGGCGATCGCCACAGACGACAACGCCAACTCCTAATGCCCCCCTTTCATGGGGAACGGATGCGAGCCTACAGTGAAATAATTCGCAATATAACTGAAAAAGTTTTTAGTCAGCTACCACACAATAAACCTTTGTCGATTCGGACAGCAATGCAGGAAATTTCCTTGCAAGTCATTTTACAAGCTGTCTTTGGCTTATATGAGGGAGAACGTTGCCAACAACTCAAGCACTTATTCAGTGAAATGTTGGAGGTTTTTCAGTCACCACTCAGTTTTAGCTTCTTATTTTTTCGGTTTCTGCAAAAAGATTTAGGGGCTTGGAGTCCTTGGGGAAGGTTTTTGCACAAACGTCAGCAAATTGATAAATTGCTTTACGCTGAAATTGCTGAACGCCGTGCACAAGATGATCCAAATCGCATCGATATCCTCTCATTGCTAATGTCAGCACGGGATGAAAAGGGTAAACCGCTGACGGATAAAGAGTTACGCGATGAGTTAATGACTTTGTTATTTGCTGGACATGAAACTACAGCAACAGCAATGGCTTGGGCATTGTATTGGATTCACCATTTGCCACAAGTTGGTGAAAAACTCCTCCAAGAACTGGGGACTCTCGGCGACTCCCCAAATCCCATAGACATTGCACGATTACCTTATCTGAGTGCTGTTTGCAATGAAACCTTGCGTATTTACCCTGTTGGATTCTTGACATTTGGTAGAGTCGCGCAAGAACCCGTTGAGATTCTGGGACATCACTTAGAGTCTGGTAAGGTAGTCTTTGGTTGCATTTATCTTTTGCATCATCGTGAAGATTTATACCCGCAGCCCAAGCAGTTTAAGCCAGAGCGCTTTTTGCAACGCCAATATTCACCCTATGAATTTATGCCTTTTGGGGGTGGTGCCCGTCGCTGTATTGGTGAAGCTTTGGCTGTGTTTGAAATGAAGCTTGTTTTGGCAACTATCGTGTCACGCTATCACCTTGCACTTACTACCAATCAACCAGAACAAGCTCAACGACGAGGAGTAACCCTTGCTCCTAGCGGTAAAGTCAAGATGATGATAACAGGAGAACGGAAGTTTCAAGAGTCTCCAAAAGCTGTAGCAAGTGTTTAGAGTAAGTAAGCATGACTTTAGCACTTGGCATGATTGAAGTTTATGGCGTTCCTACAGCAGTAGAGGCGGGGGACGCCATGTGTAAAGCTGCCCGTATCACTCTTGTTGGGTATGAAAATACTGATTTAGGGCGAATTACTGTGCTTATCCGGGGAGCAGTAGGTGAGGTTAATGTTGCGATCGCAGCAGGACTTGAGGCGATACCGCGAGTGAATGGTGGTGAGGTGCTTTCTCATCACATAATTCCCCGTCCCCATGAAAATTTAGAATATGTTTTGCCGATTTATCAATCAGTAAATATTGAGCAATTCAATTCTGATATCCTATTTCCACCGCCATTGTCGGCGTAAAAACTGTTGAATACTGAGTTCTCGTCCGCCTAGGACTGTAAGTCCCAGGCTCATAGCCAAAGTCCATTAAAATGGACTAAAAGTACAACTTGTTTTTGAGTATATTTCAACAGTATTTTATTTCAGCATTAGTGGTTTATTTGTAATGGTGTAAGATATCAGTCAATCTACTTCAATGGAATAAAACCTACTCGCTGAACAATCTGTTGTCCACCAGGGGAGATAGCAAAGTCAATAAATTGTTTTGCACCGGGACTGGTTTTACGCGGTACGACTAAATAAACGACTCGACTAATAGGATAAGTACTATTTTTAATTGCAGCTTGATCAGTAGGAGAAATTCCATTTACAGAAACAATACGAACCGTTTTTTGATTTTCTAACTGGGAAACTGTGCTGTAAGTGATGCCATTATTACCTAACTCACGTAATAGCGCAGTCGTTTCATCTTTCTTGATTGTGGTGAAATTTGTACTATCAGGTGCAAAAGACTCCTCCAACAGCACAACTTCCTGAAAGAATGTATATGTACCACTATCTGGAGAGCGATTAATAACTTTTATTGGTAGGTTAGAACCTCCTAGTTGTGACCAGTTAGTGATTTTTCCTTGAAAAATTCCCTTCAACTGTTCCATAGTCAATTCCCCTTTATACGGGTTGTTGACGCCTACTGCTATAGCCAAAGCATCGCGGGCAATTGGAACTTGTACGAGTCCAGATTGTGCTTCATCAGCTTTTAGGGGACGTGAACTAGCAGCCATCAACACTTTGCCGTCTTTCAAGTTTTGAATCCCTTTATTGGTACCATTGGGACTACCATTTGGTAAACCATAAGTTGTGGGTAACGAAGGATTTACTGGATTAAACGCAATTTGCAGCTGCTTGATCAAAGCGACTATTGTGACGCTACCATCAATTGTGAGCACGCTTGGGTTGGGCAGACTGGTATCCAAGTTTGATGTGTTAAAACCTTGAACTGTACTGGGTGTCGCAGTTTGCTGTTCAGAAGAATTGGCAGAAGGTTGAGTCTGTTGGTTGGATGCAAAAGGCAAGCTATTTCGGAAGAACCACACACCAAACCCTAAAAGCCCTAAAGTGACGAGCAGAGATAGCACCAAAGTGAATGTTTCTTTACTGTTGCTTTTATTAGCCATGAGTGCTTGCAGGTATTGGGAGTTTGTAAATTAGTATGGTCTAAATAGTGGCTAGTATTCCCTAGAACGCGGCTTCAGCTATCAATAGATGCGCCGAATAAACCGCTATCTCTATGCTACAGAAGTCTTTACGTATGTGGTGCGATCGCTCCGCGCAGAGGGCTTCTTCAATTTCAATGTCTGCAAATTCATCAAATTCAAGCTTTTTGCAATATTCCTACTACTCCCTTCCCGGTGCAAGATTACCTATCTTCTTTTTGATTTTCTTGGCGTCCTTGGCGACGCCAGTCACCTACGGAGGAGCCAGTACTGCGGGAGGGTTTCCCTCCGCAGGTATCTGGCGTTGGAAACCCTCCTGCAGCGCTGGCTCGTCTTGTTGCTAATCGTTAAATTAGCTATTCTTCTGGCGGGAAGGGAGTAAGTTAATGCGTACACGAGATTTTAGTCAATTGAAATACACAACACTCCTCTAAAAATCGCTTTGGAATATCTAGACTATCTCCCCAATGTTGATGAATGTAGGAAGCATGTAGAGATGGAAGCAAATTCCACCCTTCATCGCCTGTGGATTCTTCGGAGTCGTAGCGATAAGTTTGAAACAATGGCGAATTGGGAGTTGAAATTAAGCGGGAACGATGAAACTCATGTCCGTAAACGGTTGCACCTGCACTAACCAACAGACTATCCTGTAAAGCAACTGCTCGACGATACCCTAAGGTAAGACGCTTACCCATCACGGCTGTTGTAGGCAATACTCCTACCATTGACCAAGATTTCTCCTCAAAATCGACGATTTGCTCGCATAGATACATTAATCCGCCACATTCAGCAATGGTAGGCATTCCAGAGAGAATTGCTGTTTTGACTGCATCGCGGACGCTGTTGTTTTGGGCTAGCTGTTGGGCAAAGACTTCTGGAAAACCACCGCCAAAATACATTCCTTGCACGTCTTTTGGTAATCCAGCGTCTTCTAAAGGACTCCAAAAAACCAGTTGTGCACCCAACTGCTGTAGCAAGTCAAGATTGTCTTGGTAATAGAAATTGAAAGCGCGATCGCGCGCCACAGCAATCCTTATGGAAAGTGGGGAGTGAGGGACTGAAGGAGTGAGGGAGTGAGGGAGTGAGGGAATAACTTCCCTGTTTCTTTGACTCTCTCCCTGTCTCGTTCTCGTCTCCTCTGTCCTTAAAAGTGGTAACAACCGTTCCCAGTCAAAGCAAGTATTTCCCAAATGGGCGAGTCGGTCAATTAAAGCTTGTAGTTGAGGAAGTTCTGCTGTCGGTACTAAACCCAGGTGTCGGTCTGGAATTGTAATATTTTCCTCACGCCGCAGCACCCCAAGAATTGGTAGTTGGAGAGGTTCTAGGGCATCTTTGAGAAGGGATAGATGGCGATCGCTTCCCACTCGATTAAGTACAAGCCCAGCAATTTTGACTTTTTGGTCAAATGAGCAATAACCGTGTGCGATCGCAGCCACAGAACCAGACAACCGACTGCAATCTATCACCAATACTACAGGTAAATTCAGTAACCGCGCTATATGAGCCGTACTAGCAAAGTCATTTGCCCCACCCCAGAGCTTGGGGAGGAGTTGAGGTGGAGTAACTCCATCAAACAGCCCCATCACTCCTTCGATTAAAGTATATTCACTTAGCTGAGAGTTATGAGTAAAACATTGCTTAATGTACTCTTCTGATGTCAGCACAGGGTCTAAATTGCGACAAGCGCGACCTGTGACGTGCTGATGAAACATCGGGTCGATGTAATCCGGACCAACTTTGAAAGATTGTACTTGTCTACTTCGTTGACACAAAGACGCCAAAAGGGTGAGCGTGACTGTCGTCTTGCCCACCCCACTGCGTTCTCCTGCAATAACTAAAGCCATAAAGAAGTTAAAAGTTACCAAAAAAGAACTCAGAACACAGTTGTCAGAACTCAGAATTAATTATAAGCACAGGCTGACCCTAAGCGACTTGCCTTGAGCGCAGCCGAAGGGTTTTTGAACAGTTAAATCAAGAGGACTTTATCCGTGGGGATATTCTGTGTTTTGCGTTCTTCTTAAAGCTATTGACTTTTATACAACTTTGTGAAATATTCTCATAATTATCCCCTCTCCTTTATAAGGAGAGGGGTGCCCGTGAGGGCGGGGTGAGGTCTTAACGAAGAAGAGGGGTGCCCGTGAGGGCGGGGTGAGGTCTTAACGAAGAAGAGAGGTGCCGTAAGGGCGGGGTGAGGTCTTAACGACTAACGTTTTGCTCCCAACTTGAGCATTTGAGCTGTAAGTGCGAGACCTTCTTCAAAAAGTGCCTCATGACCCCAGCGTTGCACCTGTTGGCTGAGTAAAACTTCTGCTTTTTGCTCGGAAAGTGAAGTCACTTGTCGAAACACACCACTAGCTTGGGCACCACCTTGTGTTTCCATCCGCATACAACCACCAGTTTCTGAACAGATCAGAGTTCCGCAGTTTGCCTCTGGATTTGTGGAACTAAGCCGCAATGCAATCAAATCACCAGGAATGTCACCCGCATCACCAACTGGGACTCCTGCTAACTCTGCTTCTATTTGCCGTTGATTCTGTGCAAGAAACTGAATTTTCGTGATGTCGTAATCTCCGCTTTCTTTTTGATAAGAAACAGGATGCCATTCTAGGCGACTTGCTAGCCAACCCAAAAACATCAGTGCTTGTACGGAGTTGCCTTTTTCATAATCAATGTTAACTCTGTCGATTTCTACTAAGGCAGCACGACGTTGGGGTGGATCGTAAGCTTCGGCTGTTAATTCCTGCCATCCAGAAAGACGACGCCAGTTCAAATCAGCGAGTGGAATATCAGATTCTACCAACTGTTGCAAGTTGAGCAAATCAGTTTCTGACTTGTTAAAGTAGCAGGAGTCCACAATCACATTGTTACAAACTGCCGATAGTCTCTTGAACAAACCGTTGTTAAGGTCTGGTGTTGCTTTCCACCAGAGAAACTTGGGCAAGCCACCAATTAACAATGCTTGAATCATCCCACCAACCCGTTCTAAAGCAGCAGCCGTTCCTGTGAAAGTAATGTATTCACAGCAAACGAGTGCACTTGCGGACTGCTTTTGAATTGGGCAGTAGGCAGAGACTTGAGCCGTTACCCCTACATCTTCGCCACCTATTGGAGACAGGGCAATAATCCGACAGGGGTTACGGATGGCAATTTCATCAGCAATTCGAGGGCTACTGGCATCTGGAGCATAAGATCCACCATTAGAACCGTTTTGGACAGTTGCCCCATTACTTTGACGTTTGGAGAGTTCTTGCCGCAAGACAGCAAGCGTTTCTTCTGTTGCTATTCCTGTCTCTGTCAAACCATGAGTTTTTTGTACTTCTCGCAACGCTGCTTGTGTTTGGGGACCGAGAATACCATCAATAGGACCTTTGTAAAGTCCCAAACCAGCCAATAGATACTGGGTTTCCTCGGGTTCGTAAACAACCAAAGTAAATGTTGTGGCGCGAGTGGCAGCAGGAAGTGCGCCATCTTCACCTGCAATACCGTAACTTTGCCAAATCTGACTTAGTTCCGCTTCAATATCTGTAAGCGAAACATCCTTGGGAGCTTGAAGTGAAAAAATTGTAGAAGCTTGGGAAGTCATAACAATTGAAGTATGAAGTATGAAGTTATGAAGTATGAGTTGCAGAAGGATAAAGGAGAAAAAATTTTATTTCTATCCTTTACCCTTCATTCTTCTATAATCTGCGCCAACGGCGACCATCTTGGTTAATTAACAACTCCGCTTCGGCTGGTTCCCAAGTGCCAGCTTCATATCGGGGAACGGACGCGGGGTCACTTGGCGTATCCCAAACAGAGAGGATTGGTGTCACCACCCGCCAAGCAGCTTCCACTTCGTCTGCCCGTGTGAATAATGTCTGGTCGCCCATCATACAATCTAAAAACAGGCGATCATAGGCATCGGAAGTTGCTTGGATACCAAAAGAACCATAAGTAAAGTCCATGTCAACGGAACGGGTACGGAATGCCGCTCCTGGCATCTTGACTTCAAAGCGTAGAGAAATTCCTTCGTTAGGCTGAATCCGCATTGCCAAAATGTTCCCAGCCATTTGTTGAGCTGCAGATGGAAACATCCGCGAAGGAACTTCACGGAAGTGTATGGAAATCTCACTGACTTTTTTTGGCATCCGCTTACCAGTACGCAAGTAGAACGGAACTCCTTGCCAGCGCCAGTTATCAACCAGAAACTTCACCGCCACGTACGTGGGTGTTGTGGAGTTTGCAGCAACTCCGGGTTCTTCATGATAACCAGGCACAGGTTTACCCTTCATCCACCCAGCATTATACTGACCCCGTACTGCAGAACGGTGGAGATTTTGGACATCAGCTAATCGCGTGGCTTGGAGCACCTTCACTTTTTCCGTACGGATGCTCTCAGCATCTAGGGAATTGGGAGGTTCGATCGCACTCATGCAAAAAAGTTGCATGAGGTGGTTTTGCAACATATCCCGCAGTGCGCCGGAGCTTTCATAGTATCCAGCTCTGTCTTCAACTCCCACAGTTTCTGCCACAGTGATCTGAACGTGATCAACAAATTGGCGATTCCATAAGGGTTCAAAAATCGCATTGGCAAAGCGAAACACCAATAGATTCTGAACTGTTTCTTTCCCGAGGTAGTGGTCAATCCGGTAGACTTGCTGTTCTTTGCAATATTTCTGCACCACTCGGTTCAGACTTTGGGCTGATGCCAAGTCGCGACCAAAAGGTTTTTCAATGACTAGACGATGTTTGTCGGGGTCTTCCAGCATCCCCTGTGAGCCAAGTTGCTTGATTGCTTCTGGAAAGAAATTTGGTGCCACAGACAGGTAGAACATCCGGTTTCCCCGTGTTCCCCTTTTCTCGTCTAACTCACTTAATAATTTATTGAGTTTCTGATAAGTTTCTGGCTTATCCATATCACCAGAACTGTAGAAAAGACCTTGGGAGAAGTCTTGCCAGAGTTCCTCCGCACCGACACCGCCATGAGCTTCTTCCATGCCCTTGCGCATTTGTTCGCGGAAGTATTCATGGCTCCAGTCGCGACGTGCTACGCCAACAATGGTGATTTCTGGTGGAATGCGTCGTTCTTGTCGCAGTTTGTACAGTGCTGGTACGAGTTTGCGCCAAGTCAGGTCACCGGAAGCACCAAAGATAGTTATAATCTGAGGTTCCGGCATCCGTTGCTGTTGCAGACCAACCCGCAGGGGATTTTCTAGCAGACTGACCATAACAATTTTGGGGTTTGGATGTAAGATTTGCGATTAGAAATTGGGGAAATTGTCCCTTTTGGGGATTAGGGACAATAGGAATTGTTAGTCGTTAGTTGTCAACTAGTTATCAGTTATCAAATAATTGATAACCCTTCGGGTTCGCCCTTCGGGTTCGCAGTCGCCTACGGAGGGAGACCCTCCTGCAGCGCTGTCTCACCAGTTGCCTACGGAGGGAAACCCTCCTGCAGCACTGGTCTCACTGTTCACTGATAACTGATAACTGTTAAGTTCTTACACAGGAGACAACTGTTTAACCTTGCTTTCCAGGGAGTTCATCAGTGATTCAAAGGGCTTGACAAACTTATCGATACCTTCAACGAGCAGTTCGTCCATGACTTTGTTGATATCAATGTTGATGTCTGGGTCTTTGAGGCTTTCTATCAGGTTATAAGCTTCTTGTGTGCCTGTTTCAATGCGGCTGGCGACGTCGCAGTGGTCAGCACAAGCTTCAATTGTGGCAGGTGGCAAGGTGTTGACAGTGTCCGGACCTACGAGTTCATCAACATACATCACGTCACTGTAGCTGGGGTCTTTGGTGCTGGTGCTTGCCCACAGGAGGCGCTGTACTTTTGCTCCCTTGGCTGCTAATGCTTTCCAGCTGTCTGTCTGAATAATCTTTTTGTATTCTTGGTAAGCAATTTTCGCGTTGGCGATCGCTACTTTTCCTTTGACATCTCTAAGCTTAGCTTCCAGGGCAATATCATCAACGCCTTTTTTTAATTTTGCGTCAATTTTACCATCAATATTCGAGTCAATCCGGCTGAGGAAGAAGCTTGCCACAGAGGCAATTTTGCTAATATCCTTACCTTCGGCTGCCCGTTTTTCTAAACCAGTAATGTAAGCCCAAGCTGTTTTGATGTAGCTGTCAACAGAGAACAACAGCGTAATGTTGACATTAATGCCATCAGCGATGACTTGTTCAACTGCAGGTAAACCCGCTTTTGTACCGGGAATTTTAATCATGACATTTTCCCGACCAATTTCTTGGTAATAGCGACGGGCTTCTTTGATTGTTGCCTGTGTATCATCAGAAATGCTTGGTGGAACTTCGATGCTGACGTAACCATCCAATCCATCGGTTGCATCATAAACCGGGCGTAGGATATCACAGGCGTTGCGGATATCTGCAAAAACTAGCGATTCGTAAATTTTCTCTGTTGGTAATCCAGCCTTGATTCCTGCTTCTATATCAGCGTCATAAATCGCGTTTCCGGCGATCGCTTTTTCAAAGATGGCTGGATTGGAGGTAATCCCACAGATGCCTTTGTTTTCAACCTGGTCTTTGAGTTCGCCAGATTGAATAATATCACGGCTCAAATTATCCATCCAGATACTTTGACCGTAGTTTTTGATTTCCAGTAATTGATTAGTTGCCATAGCTGTATTTGTTTGACTCCTGCTTCTAATGTATCTAAGTGACGTTTGTCAAGTTGTTAGTTGTTAGTCGTTTTACTCACTGATGACGACTAACGACTAATCACTTGGTTATGCCTGAGGTGCCTACTACACCTTCAACTGCGCTTTCTACGCTCTTCTAGTGACCGTTTTGAATGAAAGACTCTACCTTTGCAACATTTTTTGGGCTTCCAATAATTAAAGGTGTGCGCTGGTGTAGTTTTTTCGCTACTACCTCTAAGATATCCATGTGTCCAGTAGTTGCGCGACCACCTGCTTGCTCAATAACAAAAGCCAAGGGAGCAGATTCATAGAGTAAGCGCAGTTTACCTTCTGGTTTCGGAAGTGTCCCTGGGTAGAGAAATACACCGCCTTGAAGCAAAATTCTGTGGATATCACTTACCATTGCCCCACTATAGCGAGCGGTATAGCCTTCTGTTCTGTGGACATAGCGGACATATTCCCGAATCGACTCATCCCACTGCCAGAAATTGCCCTCGTTTACGCTGTATACAGGACCGTGTTCAGGAATCCGGATGTTTTCTTCAGTCAGGATAAATTCCCCTAAACTAGGGTCAAGGGTAAACGAATGAACTCCCCTACCAATAGTATAGACTAGCATTGTGCTAGGGCCATATAATATGTACCCTGCTGCAAGTTGGTGGCGTCCAGAAGCTAGCAGATCAGCCGCTTCACCATTGAGATCACTTCCTTCCTGTTGCCGAATTGAGAAAATCGAACCCAAACTGAGATTTGTATCGGTGTTGGATGGGCCATCTATGGGGTCATACAAAAGAGTGTAACGACCTATGGGGCAGTTTTCTGGAATGTAATAGGGTTTTTCCATTTCCTCAGAAGCGAGGCGACAAACTAAACCGCTTTGCTTGAAAACTGAGATAAACACATCATTGGCATAGACATCCATCTTTTTGACGGATTCTCCCTGCACATTGACATCCCCTGTAAATCCGAGAACCCCTTCCATTAAACCTGCATGGCTGAGGCGACGAGCAATCAGTTTGCCAGCTAGGGCGATCCGATTCATGAGCGCACTCAGATCCTGTGCTTGAGGTGAGAAGCTCTGAAGTTGCTGCAGAACATGACGGGATAATGTTGTACAATCCCGATCTAACGCCTTGTCTGCCACAACGTTCGTATTTAACTCCAAAGATTCCGGCGCTCTGGCCATTTTTTAACCTCCCTAGAGACTAGGTGTTTATTGGGTTGATCCCATCCGTTGCAACTTGTGGTTGCTGCCTCTATCTTAGAAAGGTAATTTGACAACTTGAATGTGATTTTAGATAAACTAAAGAAATGAATGAAATATGAGTCTATACAACGCTGAGTCATGTGTCTCGAATGATATATTTGAGTAACTCTACTCAGTTTTGCGGAAAATTTAGATACAATATTAGTTTTTGTGATTGATCGAGGTATGCGCTGACACGCCTGGAATGAAAGAAACACCATCTCCCTTCTTCCCTATTAAGAGTTAAGCGTTCGGGTGTTCCCTGTTAAGCGTTCCCTGTTTAAGGTTGGAAAAGCCGACTCATCATGACTATGATTTTGGAGTCACAACAAAGTCGGGCATCACTTTTGACTTTAGCGAATTGTTTAATTTGTTGTTTCTAGATATTTCAGCAATAAATAGCTTGCATAACTAGAAAACAATCTGTTATTATGATTATTCATCGCTCTTGAGACTATTATCTTTTAACCCAACTACCTCGTCGCTCCTCCTCGCGCGGTTTAGACTTATTAACCCTGAGTTGACGACCCATCCATTCAGCGCCATCTAGTGCTGTAATAGCTGCATCCTCTTGGGAGTCTTCGCTCATGTCTACAAACGCAAAACCGCGTAAGCGGCCAGTTTCGCGGTCAGTAGGTAAGACAACTCTTTTGACCTCGCCATATTCTGCAAATACTACTCTTAAATCTGCTTCTGTGGCGCGGTAGGAGAGATTTCCAACGTAAATAGTCATGTGAATCACGTAAGTCGCAACGAATAGCGAATAATTCAGCTTTCAAGCAAGCAAGCAAACAAACAGCCGAAACTGGTTGCCTTTCGCCTGACTCACCAATAGCAAAGATTGCAGGTAAAAAATTCAACGAAGTTGAACATTATTACGACTTCGCCAGCGGTTGGAGTGAATTTTCGCATACGCTACATATGATAACTGATTTTGTCAATTTTCTCAGTATGAGATTTTACAATCGCAGAGCAATTGCAATTAGCTTAACTTATAGGTTCTAGTACAATCTATAGTCAATCAAGTTTTGTTTTATTTTTTTACCCGTTTATTGCAAAGATACTAAGCTTTGCTTAGTATCTTTACTGATTTCGGTGATATCTCCAAAAATCTTGGTATATTTGAACTTTATTCAATGCTAATCGACTGAGGACCACCAGCTTTGCCGTTCTGTGCTTGAGCAGATTGAGTGGTAAAAGTCGTATAGCTACTTGAGTTGAGTTGCTCACTGAGCCAGCTTTTAACAGGATCGTCAGCAAGGTTGAGTCGTAGCAAACCGGAAACGAAACCGCCTAGAAAAGAAAGTGGATGGTGGGTGAATTGTTGAAATATTGGTTTCAATTCATCAACGAACATGAAGGTTCTCCTTTAAAAATGACCTTTGTTAAGGCGATCGTAACTCAAGATCTCTTTTAACTTCTAGTTGATCGTTAGCTTCTTCGCCCTAAGCCCCGCACCATAGCCTAAGGCTTGGTGACGGGATATAAAGCGGTTAAACAAGGGGGAACTTCTAAGAGCAAATTGCCTGATTATTTACATCAAGGTTTGTTCAGGCATCATACACTTATCAGAGTCGCAACCTGCTGGTCCTGCTTCGATTAAGTCGCCGAAATCATAGCGGCTTAAAACAGCATGAAAGTCTTCTGTTTTGCGGTGCATTTCCACTTCTTTCATCAACTGTTCGTACCGTTCTTTTGTTATCGGCTCAAAAGGTAAGCGAGGAAAAGTTTGAAGATCGTCAAACCGTGCCAGAAGTGCAGCACTGATGTAGCCTTCATCATTTTTGATGGCTTCGTATATCCGAGTTCCTAAAGTTTCAACCTCATTTTCTCGTAACTCAATGGTGGCAGAGGTGTTATGTGTGACATAAAATCTCTGTACCTGCATGTAGAAATCTATTTGGGCGATCGCACTAAATTGACTGATATCTATTTTATCAGCACCTGGTAAATCAGCCCAAGATACAGCAACTGGGATTTCGACCAACCATTCGCTAACTCGCGGATCGAAGGGGTCATTCAACAATGTACCGTCGTCATCTTTATCTGATTGGGAGGGTATAATACTGTACCCATACTCAAGACAAGCCAACGCTACGGGATCATTTTTGCGACAGGTAATACGACGTATAAATCTTTGTGCTTTGGGGGGATGCCATCCCGGGCTAGCACCTGTTAACAGAGACTTGGTACCGCTTGGTTGAACTGTGGTGCAGCGGTTTGGACGTTTTAAACCGTGGCGATCGCAGTAATCCCAAACAACACGATGTACAGTCTGTTTCCAAAAACTTAAGTATTCCTCCTCTTGACGCTTAAACACCAATCCTTCAGCAGTTGCAGGTCTTCCTTTTTCCCACCAACGTAACCAATCAACCCCAAAAGCATGAACAAAGAAATCAAATAACCCAGTAAAAGAAACACCGACAATTGGGTCTAATTTGCGGCTGTACTGGTAACGGGCTTCAATAAAATTGTGATGTAGAAGTGCTGCTGCAGAAAGTGCACCAGCGGTGAAAGCTTCTTCCTGTTCTTTGTAGTTATTTGGATCAATTTGGTTGAGGTGAATTTCTGAGAGATTGCAATGAAAATTTGAGCCAATAATTTCCAATTTTGTTATCCTAAAGGCTTTTTATCCCTTAGTTCTGGAGGTTTCCCTCATAGCCATTGCTGGGATACAACTGGTCAATTCCAGTTCAGTTCAGCATAACTTTTCTACCATTTTGTAGCCGGGGACTCGTGGGGGTATTATATTCTCTTCACTTATCAGTTATCAGTTACAGCCTTCCTAAATAGGATATGAACATCATCCTCTTGTTCTCTTTCTTTTCTTTGCGTCCAAAGACAGCGGGAAGCCACTGAGTCCCAAGGGGACACGCTGCGCGTTCGCCCTCTGGGCGTGCGCTTGCGCTTACGTGTCTATGCGCCTTTGCGGTTCATTTTTTTGTTCACGACTTATCTAGGATTGCTGTATCACTGCTTAACTATGTGGTGAAAAGGTTCAACTCCTATGCGTTGCACTACCTTAGACTTTTAAATAATAAGGTTAGCTCAAGATTAGCATACAGTAATGAATGAGTCATTTCATAGTTAGTTAATAATAGTTTTTCAAAATTTAAATAACAATTAAAAACTCACTTTTTCTGCTTAGCCTTCCTTGAATTTCCCCGGTTTTTAACGTGAGGCAAAATTATCTACCACACGGATTTAAAGCGTAACGAGCCAAGCGATGCTCTAGTTCACTTTCCGGAATTTGAGGGTAATTCTCTTGCAACCAATCTTTGGCTTTCCCCAAAGTGTAAGCCTTAAGAAAATCTACTTTGTGTTCGTGATTTTTCAAAAGGTCACAATTAGCTCTAGCGATAGCTTCACCAGCCCATTGAATTGCACCTTCACCACTGTAATACTGTTTGCGGACAGCATCAATACATTCTTCTAATGTGGGCTTTTGGTGAAAAACTCTTGTATGGTTTGCCATCCTTAAAGCATCACGCTCTGGATCGATGCGCCAATTACCATTTTCATCCTGCTGCCAAAGATTATCCTTAGCATCTGCAAACAAATTATCCTCACTTGAGCCTTGACGCATTCCAGCTGAGCGCCTAATATTACCGGCAACAATTGTGACAGCTGCTTCATCAATCAATAAACAGCACTCAACAGAATTTAACTGTCGTCCAACAGCTTTATTCAAAATGGATGCACAATGCTCATACAGTTCTGGTAATTTTACAGGATTCGCAACTCCTCCAAAACCCTTGAGTGGCTCTCCTGCTTGACGTACGTCGCTAATATCAACAATAACTTGAACATCTTGTGAAAATCTTTCATCGGTTGAAAGTTCCAACAAACTTTGATAAGATTGCACCCAACCTTGACGGCTATCTCCAACATAGATAGTGACAAGATGACTCTCTATTTTGACTTCTGTCTGCTCACGACGCTGACTAGGAGGAGTCGTACCAATTTCACCTTGCACTTGTACATGAAGGTGATTACGGATAGGGGGCAACTTGTTGATATATTGTGGTTCTAAAACTGCTCCAGTCCCGCAGCCCATCATTGCTAAATCCATCATCAACCCGAAAGCACTCCAGTCTTGCAGGTTGGTAGACGTACAGTTATAAGCCCCAGAAAAGTTTTGTTCCTCTTCGATCCAATTTGTGCCGCCAACCCATAACCAACGTCCGCTGGGTAATGCTTTCAAGTTTCGCTGCATCCGTTGTATGATATCAGCTTCGTGTGGAAGTAATTTACCAAGAGTGATGAAGCTATCGATAGTGCGATCGCACACCTGATCCCAAGTCTCTCTCACTCCAGCCTCTTGACGACGGCTATAGGTTCTAAAAAACACTGGATTAGCAGCTGGGGCAGTTTCTGGAAATTTTGCACCTTGGCGTTTCTTTTCAAGTTCACGAACCATAGATAATCAAGCCTTGTTGCTCACCGACATAGATTATGACTATACGCCAAGTGCAATGAGAAGATAAAGATTGAAAAATTGTAAGATTTGCGCTGTGTGCCTGGCTAGACTGATTGCAGTATAATTTTCCTATATCTAAGCTGTCACACCTTTGATTTGCACACAGTTCACAGGCAAAATGTTTGCCAGCACCCGACTCTGTTCTTTTTGAATTTTAAATTTTAAATTTTGAATTTTGAATTACCTATTGCTCCTTGGCGTTCTCCTCTTGGCCGTGCCCTTCATCGTAACCGTAGCCAGCCATACTCCCGCTACTTTCAACTTGCAACAGTCCAAACTGACGGACGCCCAGCTAATCGCACTGTTGTGTTTCGCAGCTTTCTAGGCGATACTAATTTGCTAAAAATTATCGTTGACACACGCAGCCAAAAATTCGACCAAATACTCCATCAACCTTGGGCAGAAATTTGCTGGTACTTTACTATTACTCGCGAACAGTTCCGCATTGCTGGACAATTGTCTCTCATCGACGCCAATCATCCTGACTCAGAACTGCAAAAAGCTCGTCAGCAAACGTGGCAAGACCTTTCAGACAATGGTCGTGTACAATTTGCTTGGCCCCATCCTGGAAAACCTAGAGATGATCAAGAAGCTTTCTCATCTTCTGTTGCTGATCCCGCTCATCCTCCACAAAACTTTTGCTTGTTATTGCTCGATCCCGTGCAAGTGGATCATTTAGAATTGCGTGGCGATCCCCAAAATCGTTGGTGTTATCTGAGAGATAATTCTCAGAATTGGTCTACAACTGCGATTAATCCGTAAATAATTTTTGCTTTCCTTGAAGTTTAATTGCTGTCGAATCGCTTCTACTTCTAGCACAGTCAAGCTAACTAAGTACAAAGCAGATATTCCTTAGGTGTAGAAGCGGTGATATGCTTAATGCATATTAATTTCATTTAAAAAAATATATATAATGGCGTCAACCATTTCTGTAGATGACTACTACCAACTTTGGTATGATAACAACAAAAATATTCAGCAAAGCGATCCAAGCGACAGTTCTGATGTCAGTTATATTTGTCCACCACAGTTTGGCAGAGGGTACGAGCGCTGCATTGAACTACGTGATATCAGCTTGATGATTATTGATGAGCAATTCCACGATGATTTGATTTTTGAAAGCAAATCTGAGGAAATGTATGTTGATGAAACGGAAATTGGTTTTCACCTGGCTGGAAATTACAACTGTCTCGATGCTGGCAAAAATTTCATTTATAGCGATGGTTTCTATGGTACTGATACCAAAGTTGTAGCTTTAGGACAGAAGCGGCTTCTCAAGGTTGATATTCATTTCAAACCTCATATATTGAGTAGTTTTATTACAAATAGGACAGAGCAAATTCCTCCAGAATTAAAAAGATTACTTGAGCCTAACAAACAAGGTAATCGTAATCATCAAGTCGATACTACCACTGCGGCGATGCGGTTGCCGCTAGAGCAAATTTTGAACTGTCCTTTTCATGGATTAACCAAACAAATTTATCTAGAAGGTAAATGTTTAGAGTTAGTTGCTTTGAAATTGGAACAATTAGCCCAGAGTAACCATGAGTCAACAAAATCGACTCTTCTCAAACCAGATGACATAGAACGCATATATCAAGCAAAAAACATTTTAATTCAAAAATTAGACAACCCCCCAACACTAATACAACTGGCGCGACTTGTTGGATTAAACGATTACAAACTCAAGATAGGATTTCATCAAGTTTTCGGTACAACTGCATTCGGCTATCTGTACCAGCAGCGAATGGAAAAAGCACGCTTACTGGTTTTAGAAGGGAAGATGAGCGTTAAAGAAATAGCGCGTGCGACTGGTTATCAAAACCAGAGTTATTTTAGTGTCGCTTTTCGGAAAAGATTCGGGGTTAATCCTAAATCTTATCGCTTTAACGATGAGTCAAAAATTGGTGGGTGATATCAAGTTTTGTACGTGGCGATAGCTTCGGTGGAGCATAGCGGCAGATCGCTCCGTGAATACTGTCAAGAAACCACATTTCATTAAGAGTCTGATTGATTAGTGTTTATTGCCAAGAGAACCGAACTTCCACCATACACTTGTTTACTGGTTAAAACAGACTTTAAAAAAAGGGAATCTTTTAACTATACCTAAAAAATGCGGGTTCATCATAGCAAAATGATTGGCATTTATAAAAAAATCCGTAGAGCGTTAAAAAAAATCCGTATACCAGCTAAATAAGTCTTCCGGAAAACAGCCAATCCAGATAATCTTCTTGAAATATGTTCTTAACTGGTGTGGGTGAAAACCTTCTAAACCGGGAACAAAAATATTAAAAATATTATGGTGTGAGGAGATTATGCGCAAACAACCCCAATCACTAATTGGTTTGTGGCTTGCTGGTGTAGTGGTTTTTGCTCAACCTGCGTGGGGGAAGGAGCGAGTTAAACCAATCGGACAGATTCAGCGAGTCAGTGAGGTTGACAAAACTACGACATCGACTCAGCGTAGCAATGCTCCTACTGAACACGCTCTTGGCGATGCAAAGAATCAACAATCACGTCTAGCAACCAATTCCGGGTTG
>NZ_CAWPKW010000008.1:0-977 GCF_963888615.1 Brasilonema octagenarum UFV-OR1
TAATTTGCGTTGGTTGTCCATCAACTGTGATGAAGTTGGTGCGTAAAGCTTCGTGACGATGAATAATTTCTTGTAAACTTTGTTGTAGCGTTGCAACTTCAAGAGTTCCGACTAGACGCAAAGCTGAGGGTATATTGTAGAAGCCGCTGCTCGGGTTTAACTTGTCTAAAAACCATAGCCGTGTTTGGGCAAAGGACAGTGGTAATTCTGCATTCTCTGCTCTTGGTACGATGGGTGATGCTGTGAGTTCTAAATCCTGTTGCTGCAATTGCCCAATCGATTGCGCAATTGCAGCAACTGTTGGTGCAGCAAATAAGCTACGCAATGGTAGTTCTACTTTCAAGCTCGTACGCACGCGTGAAACTAGTTGCGTTGCTAGTAACGAATGTCCTCCAAGTTCAAAGAAGTTATCATAAATACCCACTTGCTCTATTTTCAGGACTTGCGCCCAAATTAGTGACAGAATTTCTTCGATTGGGTTACGTGGGGCAACATATTTGTCTGTAATTTCGCTGTGTAAATCAGGTGCTGGCAAAGCGCGACGGTCTAGTTTACCGTTGGGGGTAAGCGGTAGAGCTTCTAAGATAACTATTGCACTTGGCACCATATACTCTGGTAACTTTTCCTTCAGAAAGCCACGCAGTTCGCTAACTGTGAGTGTCTGCTCTTTTTGAGGCACAATGTAAGCGACTAGGCGTTTGTTTCCAGGAATATCTTCGCGGGCGATCGCACAAGATGCCTGCACATGACTATGTTGGCTTAGTACTGCTTCAATTTCACCCAACTCAATGCGGAAACCGCGTATTTTAACTTGATTGTCGATGCGTCCTAAGTATTCGATATTACCGTCAGATAAATAGCGTGCTAAGTCTCCTGTTTTGTAAAGGCGGTCAGAATTAAAAGTTTCCCCTCTGCTCCTCTGCTCACGCCAGGTGCTACAACGGGGCGGCAGCTTTTCGGGGGAAACTTCCCCCGAA
>NZ_CAWPKW010000009.1:0-975 GCF_963888615.1 Brasilonema octagenarum UFV-OR1
GAGGCGGCTGATCACCACCCATTTCAGCGACCTCTGCCAGTTTCACGCGATGGGCGAGGGCTTTACCTGGGAAACGCAGGACAAGGCCCGGGATATTGCCGCCGCAAGGGCGGGGTGGGAGAAGGCGAAGGAGCTGATCCGCGACCCGTCCATCCGGCTGGTGCTGCTTGATGAGATCAACATCGCGCTGCGCTATGATTATCTGGAGATCGGGGAGGTGCTGGAGTTCCTGAAGACGGAAAAGCCGCCCTTGACTCATGTGGTCCTGACGGGTCGGAATGCGAAGGAAGAACTGGTCGAGGCGGCGGATCTGGTGACGGAGATGGTGCTGGTCAAGCATCCGTTCCGGGCCGGGATCAAGGCTCAAGCAGGGGTGGAGTTCTGATCTGACCACGCGTGGACAGGGTTTCGGCTGTAACGAAATCAACGGGTTGGCCGCGGACGTTAGGGATTCGGCAAGAATTGAGCAGGGAGAGAAAAGATGCGGAAAACGGGTCTGATGGGTATGCTGACACTTCTGGCGCTGGCGGTTTCGGGCTGTGCCCCTTTGCTGATCGGCGGGGCCGGGGCCGTGGTCGCGGACCAGGTCGTTGAGCAGGAAAAGGGCGGCGACGGGTTGTTCTAGGCGGGGTTCCGCCGGGTTCGCGCCAGTCTGGGCAGGCCCCGACCTACGTGTGGTGCGCTGTAGCGCACCCTACAGGTCGAGGGCGCCCTGCCGGTGAGGGGCCTCTTCCCGCGCGGCGCGCTTGAAGGCGTCGTCACGGCGGGCGGGGAGTTGCACGGCACGTTCGCGAAGCTGCATCGCCTGTTCGACGGTCACGATCTGGAGGCGGGGGACAGGGGCGAAGCCGCCGCTTTCCGACCTTGCGCCTTGACCAGGCACTATCTATGCTCCCTAATCTGAGCGGAGCCACATGATGTGTAAGCGTCCGGCCTGACCGCTCTGCCGCAGGGCGATGGTGCCGGATAGTGTCC
>NZ_CAWPKW010000010.1:0-19785 GCF_963888615.1 Brasilonema octagenarum UFV-OR1
ACTTAAGCTATTAGCCTTGAACTTGAGTTCAAGGTGTGCTCACGTAGAGGTGCAAGATCTGAGATACCCCTACACCCCTACACCCTTACACCCCTAGTTTGTTGACTCCTGCAACCGTCGCACCTGAATCTGATGTAAGCGTGGTCCAGTGACTGAGATGACGGTAAATTCTAGATTTTCATAGCGAAAGGTTTCGCTAAGGGTGGGAACTTTCTGTAACTGGTAGAGTAAAAACCCTCCTAAAGTTTGGTATTCTTTTCTCAAGGGCAAATCGAGATGCAAAACCTCATTCAGGTCTTCCAGATTTGTTTGAGCCTGCACAAGAAAAGTTTGATCGTCTAAAATCTTGATAAGCAAATCGTTAGTCGTGTCTGGTTCGCCTGGATTACCGATGATTTGAGCAATAATGTCTTGGATCGTAACCAATCCCACAGTTGCACCAAATTCATCTACTACCATGACCATAGTTGGTTCCTCTCGCTGCATGGTTGGCAAGAGTTCCTTTAAGGGAGTATGTTCTGGGACAAATCTTGCAGGACGTATCCAGGGCTGAATTTGTGTTTCTAAAGTTATCTTTCTTAAAGCTAAAGGTTTTGCCAAGTCTTTGAAGTAAACTATGCCGCGAATATCATCCAAGGATTCTCCAATAATAGGGTAGCAAGAGTAACCTGTAGCTATTACTTCCTGTAGAAAAGTCGCAAAAGTAGCGATTTTTGGCAAAGCGATAACGCTGGTGCGAGGAACCATGACTGCTTGTACTGTCTCGTCCCCAAACTCAAAGACATTTTTGAGTAGTTGTCGTTCTTGTGCTTGTAATCCGCTAGATTCGCGTTCTGTGGAAATAATGAGTTGTAATTCTTCAGGTGTCACTGGCGGCTTCCAACTTTTACCTGTGTATTCAATACCAAAAAGTCGCAATAGCCAACGAGTTGATTGGTTAAGAATCCAGATAAAAGGGCTAAAAAATCTGACAGTTGCTCTGATCGAAGGGCCCAAAAATTTTGCCAGTTGTTCTGAATAGAGTATAGATACTGATTTGGGACACAATTCTCCTAAAACTATTTGCAAATAAGCTATGAAAAAAAAGGCAATTGGAATTGATAGAGAATGAGCTATGACTGTACTCATTCCTTTAGGTAGAGGTAAAGATAGTAGCCATAATTTTACAAGCACAACTATCGTGCTTTCTCCAATCCAGCCTAGTGCCAAACTAGAGAGAGTTATACCTAATTGAGTTGTCGATAACAATCGGTCAATACTGTGTTGCAAAACTTCAACAGCGATCGCCTGAATATCGCCAGCCTCCACCAGTTGATGGATGCGCGATCGCCGGACTGTCACCATAGAAAATTCTGCTGTTACAAAAAAGGCATTGATAGTAATCAGCAGTAGCACTGATAACAATCGCAGCCCCACGTCTGTCCAACTTAAGCTAAGAAAAGCACTCACTGTTGAAGCCGTATAATACTGATGCCCCATGAATATTTTTCTTAATGGTTAGTTATGCTACTCACCACTAATATTTATCTTTCTACGGGAATATTTGATACTTCTAGGCGTAATCTTTGAGCCGGATAATCTGTCAGGGCGAGTGAAATACGCTTGACATTATCAAGTAAAGGTGCGGGAATGCTGACTGTACCAGAAACAGAAGGTCCATTTACTGGCAATTCAGAAGGTAAACCTTCTGTGCTTGCACTTAAGGTTCGTCCTTTATCATCTGATACATCCAAAAAACTATACAGGAAGCGTACAGAATCTTTGCCTTTGTTCTGCATTTGTACTTTTAAAAGCAAAGCACCACCAGAAAAGCGAGCTGATTGTACGGAAAGGTTAACACCTTCGCTTTGGGCGTTAATGGGAAATCCTTCCTGAGGCTTTTCTTGTTCAGCGGCGGGCGTTGATTTTTCATCTTTCTTGAGCTTGCTGGTATTTACCTGCTCATCATCATCACCTTTTTTTCTAGATTTGGCAGCTTTAGTTTTGCCCTCAATTCGCGATTTGACAATTTTCAGGATTTCATTCTCCTTGAGAAAAGCAACCCCTGCGTGTTGCTCCTTAGCTGATTTAGCGCTGGAAAATTTGCTGGTAGGACGAGCATCAGGTGCTGTAACACCTTTGAGTGCTGCACTTCCTAAAGTAAATCCCCAAAATGCACTTACAGAACCAGCCCCCAACATCAGAACTAGCAAAATCAAAGTCAGAAGTACCGTAGAATTTAGTTTCATTGCCAACAAGTCATTGCAAAAGAATGCTGGTCTATTTAAAAGTATCGAAGTTATTTACTTCAATTTATAGAGGAGCTTAATCAATATTAGTCTCCACTACTGCCACGTCAAACTATATGGTATGAAAATCTGGTATATTATATTAGCATTGTCAAATTCTATTGACTTGTGCTATGATCTAAACTCGACCAGGGTTGGCCGAGCGGTTGAGGCAGCGAACTCATAATTCGCGCTAGGCAGGTTCAACTCCTGCACCCTGGATTTAAAATAGTCAGCAAAAACCCTTTGCATTTCCCGTAAGAGAAAAATCACTCAGGACTCAGCACTTATTGCTACGATGTCTCAGAAGTATATTTTTCTCATTATGAGCGCAATGCAGTGGAGCCTATTGTGATGACATATCAAGCCGAAACTTATGCCCAACCCAATATCAGCGCAACTACTACTGATTTAGTAACCGTTAGCCAATACTTACTCGATTTACTTTGTCAACTGGCATATAAAGAAGGTGATTTTGTCCTCTCCTCAGGACAGCAGAGTTCTTACTATATCAACGGCAAGCAAGTAACACTTCACCCCCAAGGCGCTTTGGCAATTGGTCGTATTCTCCTATCTATGGTGCCATTAGAGACTCAAGCAGTTGCTGGTTTAACATTAGGAGCAGATCCGATTGTCAGCGCTGTCAGTGTGGTTTCTGCTTATGAAAATCGACCGATACCAGCGTTGATTATTCGTAAGGAAGCCAAGGGACACGGAACGAGGGCATATATTGAAGGTCCTGGTTTGCCAGAAGGGGCAAAAGTAGTCGTTTTGGAAGATGTGGTTACAACTGGACAATCTGCTATGAAAGCCGTTGATCGACTTAGAGAGGCAGGTTATACCGTGAATGAAGTCATTTCATTAGTAGACCGTCAGCAAGGAGGAGCCGAATTCTACCAACAAGCAGGCTTGCAGTTTAAGGCGGTGTATACGATTAAGGACATTCAAGAGCGATATCGGCAGTTTATAAATAGTTAGTGGTAGTTGGTAGTAGTTAATTTTCTGCTACCAGCTAACCATTCCTAATTCCTAACTTTGGGTTACCGTCACCTTATCCTTTGCTAAGAACTTCTCAAGTTCTGTGAGTGCATCAGCATCAACTTTGGTTTGCATGGGGCAGAACTTGGGACCACACATTGAACAAAACTCAGCAGTTTTGTAAATGTCTGCTGGCAGAGTTTCGTCGTGGTACTCCTTCGCTCTTTCCGGATCGAGTGATAATTCAAACTGACGGTTCCAGTCGAAGTTGTAACGGGCGCGAGACAGTTCATCGTCTCTATCTCTTGCACCTGGGCGGTGTCTGGCTATATCTGCGGCATGAGCTGCTATTTTATAAGCAATCAAACCATTCCTGACATCTTCAGGATTGGGCAAGCCCAAGTGTTCTTTTGGTGTGACATAGCACAACATTGCAGTACCGTACCAACCAGCCATTGCTGCTCCAATTGCTGAGGTGATGTGGTCGTAGCCGGGGGCGATGTCCGTCACCAATGGTCCCAGCACGTAGAAAGGGGCTTCAGAACACTCTTCCATCTGCTTTTTGACGTTGAACTCAATTTGATCCATTGGAACGTGTCCAGGACCTTCTACCATGACCTGTACGTCATCTTCCCAAGCTTTACGAGTTAGTTGTCCGAGAGTTTTGAGTTCCGCTAATTGTGCATCATCAGAAGCATCATGGGTACAACCAGGACGCAGGGAATCACCAAAACTGAAGGAGACGTCATATTTCTTAAAGATTTCAATGATGTCGCGCAAGTGGGTATAGAGTGGATTTTGCTTGTGATGAGCCAGCATCCATCTTGCCAAAATACCTCCGCCGCGAGACACAATGCCAGTGAGGCGACTTCTGACTAAAGGCAAATGCTCAATCAAAATCCCAGCGTGGATAGTCATGTAATCGACACCTTGGTCGGCGTGTTTCTCAATCACATGCAGAAAATCATCTGGTGTCAGCTTTTCAATATTGCCGTGGACGCTTTCTAAAGCTTGGTAAACTGGTACTGTCCCAATTGGTACTGGTGAAGCTTTTATAATCGCAGTGCGAATTTCATCCAAGTTTCCGCCACCAGTGGACAAATCCATGACGGTATCAGCGCCATACTTCACCGCTAAATTCAGCTTTGCGACTTCTTCGTCAAGATTGGAAGAGTTGGGAGAAGCACCGATATTGGCATTAACCTTACACTTGGACGCTATACCAATACACATTGGCTCCAAGTTCGTGTGGTTAATGTTAGCAGGGATAATCATCCGTCCCCGTGCGACTTCGTCTTTGACGAGTTCTACGGGGAGGTTTTCCCGCTGCGCGACATAATGCATTTCTTGTGTGATGACACCCTGACGTGCATAATGCATTTGAGTGACATTGCTCTGCCCACGCCGCTTGGCAACCCATTCAGTCCGCATATTTGATTTCCTCGATAAACAGCTTCCCTCCGCCGGTATTACCCGGATTCAGGTGTTAAGAGTGTAATCTCAGCCTGATATACAGGCACCCCTAGCATAAGAAATCATCTTAGCATTTTCGTTATGAGTCGGAGCAAGGAAGTTAAAAATTTGTAGCATTTTTATAATGAAAGTCAAATAAATAATTAAAATGATAGAAAATGATGGCTGGTATTTAGCAAGAACAAGGGGTCATCGTGAATACAAACATCTGACAAAATCAGGTTTAGTTACGGTTCCTGGAAAATTATCTGATGATTTAGCACCTGTACATTAAACAGTATTTTGAAACAACCTCAATTAAAAACTTCAACGGAACAAATCGAAAAATAAGAACATCTAGAAAGTAAGAAAATTAATGCGAAACGCAATAGTAATTGAAAAAGCTACTAATAATTATTCTGCTTATGTTCCTGAGTTACCTGGATGTGTGGCTACAGGTTTAACGATAGAAGAAACTGAGGAACAAATAAAAGAAGCTATTGCTTTTCATTTAGAAGGATTACGCGAGGAAGGTTTACCAATTTCCGAACCAACAACCCTTTGTCAATACATCGAGGCATAATTAGGAATTGAAGTGGAGATGAATACATGAATATTGAGCAAGCAGTCTTAGAAAAATTGCGCCAGCTACCTGTAGATAAGCAGCAAGAGTTATTGAATTTTGCAGAATTTTTGTATCAAGAAAATACTTCTAAAACTCCCTTACGTAGCGTTAGAGGTTATGTGCTGATTTAAAAGTAGATATTACAGAAGAAGATATTGCTCAAGCGCGACAAGAAATGTGGGGTAATTTTCCAAGGGATACCGTTTGATGACATCACTAGTTGCAGATACACACGCTTTAATTTGGTATATTTTTGACATAGACAGATTATCGAAAACTGCTTTTAGACAGCAAAACTAAGGTTTACTATAGAATCTAGTCATGAAGTAGATTCATTGATCATGACACTGGAACAACTTGAAGCCGCCATCCTGACACTCCCGCCTGATGAGTTTCAAAAATTGATGAAATGGTTTTTAGATTTCGATTATCAGCGTTGGAATAAACAGTTAAAAGAAGATATTGCTAATGGTAAGTTAGAAGAATTAGCTCAAGAAGCCATAGGAGATTTTAAAGCAGGTAACTATCGACAAATTTAATGCGGTGGAAAGTGCGATCGCGTTTATGGTTAAGTAAGTGACAATAATATTTTTAATCGGTCTTTAAAGTCACTTTCCTAAATAAACTAAACTTACAGAATTACATTTACTATTCTCGTCGCAATTCCTCACAGTTATTGAATCTTTAGAAAACTGCTGAATGTAAAAAATATCAGCATTGTATCCTCCACGCACATACCACGATAAAACTTCTCCATCAAGAATATATCCACCTTGAGGGTTTACTTTAAGGATCATTATTTGTTCTACTGCTGCTCCTGTATTGTTAGCTAATATCATTCTTCCAGAGTTACCTTGCATCCGTAAAATACCATTCCATCTACCATTCTGTAGAGCCCAAGCACCATAAATACCAGAATTAGGGTTATTAGAATTAGAGTTGTTTGCATAGCGTGACAGCCAATCAGAAGGTGCTAGAGTTCTACAGGTAATTTCACCATTCCAAGAAGATACTTTACAAGCTCCACCAGACCACTCAGCACAAGCAACTTTACCATTCCAAGAGGACTCTACGCAGTTATATCCACAAGCAACTTTACCATTCCAGGAGGATTCTCTACACTGGGCTTTGGGGATTTCTTGAGCATAAATATTCTGAATTGGAGTTGCAACGACAGCACCTAAGCTTAAAATTGTTACAGCACAAACTATCCAATCAAGTTTTCTCATATTTCGAGGCATTCAGTCTCTAGTAAATCTTAGGCATCAAGCTTGACTTTCAAGCGATCGCACTAAATATCATGTATTGAAAAGCGTGATCGCACTCTTAGTGATATGGATATAAATAGGCGATCGCCTAAAATAATCGTGTTATCGAGAGTGCGATCACTAGTTATGTTTAAAGTAAGAGTGATCGCACTACTGTATCGAATCAAAAACATGCGATCGCCCAAAATAATCGAGTCATCGAAAGTGCGATCGCTCTAATAACCTACAAATTATCTACTGAGCATTGCGACAAGCCTGAACAGCAGTTTGCTCGCTCACATCAGTTCGTACATCCTGCATCTGCCAACCTCCAAATCCTTCATCAGGAAAGTGACTACACCTAGGAAAACCACTACGAGTACAAACTAATTTACGCTCGTACATCATTATCGTGTCCTAGAAAGTGCGATAAGCTTTGCTTATCGCACTAAATTATCGGGTCATGGAAAGCGCAATCGCATAAAATCATCGTGCCTTTGAAAGTGCGATCGCACCCAAATTAAAAATGATGAATCTGGTCTGGCTTATCTCATGTAAGCTTTAATTGTCTGATACTTCGTTCGCGAATTTATTACATATCTTTAATTATGCAAATTGAAAGTGAAGTTTCGCTTTTCAGTACTAAAAATTTCACAATTCACAAATTTGGTATCGTAAGTTTCTGTAATGTTAGTGCATCCAGCACCATTTGTTCCCCATTTACAGTAAGTCTTTGTTAAAACTCGCCCACAAATAGATTCTGACCTTTATAAAGTTCATCCTCCTAAAACTTGCGAAAAGTATTTGTATTTTTCCAGACGTTAAGTACGAACCAAACTGCTATCTCAATCAACGCATATTAGATTGGCATAATAACCGTCCATCCGATCTTCCCCAGAGTTGCCCTCCACCGTTCAAACATGACCAACTCCACTCTTTCGCACCACCTAAAGCAAAATAGGAAATACCTGTTATGGGAAACGCAGCAGAATTCATACCCGCAGGAACGGGACATCCGTTATGGGGGTACTCTTTAAGTTGGTAACATCTATATCCTTGTTGGGTCAGACTGCCAGCTATTTTCACCTGTGGAGGTGTCATATCCCTGCCAACTTGCGACTGATTTCCTCCTTCCTTCGGACGTCCCAAAGGTCGTCCAGGACAAGTCGGATCTAAACGACTCAACCCTGTATTACAAGCTTGTACTGGTTTATCAGTAGCAAAACTCAACGAGCCAGATAGTATTGCTGATACAACTAATATTTTGAAGATTTTTTGGGTTTTCACAATATGGAAACTCCTCTTAAATTTAAATTCGTGTAGATTTTGAGGTTAGGGTAAAAATCTATGCAATCACTTCAGAATGATTTGATTACATCTGTTTACGTCATTTACTGATGTAGATAGCGTCTGATATAACGTGATGGATACAAGATATACAAACCACTAACTCCAAATCACCTAACGAGCATTAGCAATTTCCGCAACACAAAACCCCAGCTACACCAATACAGCAAGTAACATCACAAAAAATATACTTACATCTAACCAAACAATAAACAATCAGCTTGGTTATTGAATTTTATCTGATGACTAACTATATAAAGCTTGTAAAATACTGATTTGAGAAGTTAACTTGAAATACTCCCTAACTCCCCAGATGACACTACGGGAATTTCCCCACTCACGAACCCAGATACATCACGGATAACAATTACATCTAATCCGTGCGCTATTGCACCGCATCTTCAAAATCTCGGAAATTAAGAGCTATATACCAAACAGTGGACAAAACTGGACAACCAGTACAAATCCTGGAGATATAGCCATATCAAGTCCTTGACCTTGATTGTAAAGCATCGCGTAGCGGCGGCTTCCGCATCACCTGGTAAAGAGTGCGTTACTCCCAGCTAAACGCTAATTTTCGCTTTCAACCTAAAACTGATTTTTGCGTTTTTGGTAATTTGTACATATGAAATGTTCCCGCGCAAAACTTAAACCACATCAGTACAGCAACTAACACTACAGCACAAAAAATACTTGTCTAAAAGCGATTGCCTACGGCAGAGCTAGCGCCGAAGGGCGCGCTTCGCAAACGCTTAACGCCAAATTTTGATGAAGCTAATAACCTTAATTACACTGGTTCATAAAGATTCTGTGTATTTTCATAACTGTATTAAGACTGATATTTAAAATAACCATAAGGAAAATTCTTCTGATTATATATGACATTACCTCCTCATCTGAGAAGCGATAATTTGTCACAGAAATTTGCCGAGGCAAACGAGCATTGGAACCTGGATAAGTTATACCGAGATATCGCGGACGCCAAGCAGCAAGAAAGACGCAGGCAGTGCAAACAACTGACTCAGACTGAAAAAGCTTGTCTGCGGGGATTGCTTTGTGGTTACAGTCCAACTGAGATTGCTACGGAACTTAACCGCGAACCAAATGGATTGAGGGTTGAACTTTCCAGAGGTTTGTATCGATACATTGAGACTTCGACGGATACGTGTATCAAAGGTTGGTATAATATCTCGAAACTGCTGGAAAATGCAGGTTATAGACTTCAACAAAACTGTAAAAAATACCACATTCCTCAAGTGGAGGAACCCGTGTACGCAAGTGGATCTGTTGCATCTAACGTCTCTACAATCCAAAATCCAAACTCTTCTATTTCTCCCCTTAGTAAGAAGCGATTCAAGAAAGGTGTTCATTGGAGTGAAGCAATTAATATGTCTTTGATTATACTTTCGATAGGATGTAGTCTAGATGGCAAAACGATAGCAAGCAGCAGCATAGACGACATGATGAAATTACGAGAAGTTGAAATAGGTCAATATTGGCAAGACAAACAAAAATGATTACTAGTGTTAGGTTTCGTCTTCTTGGGCGATACAGTTGCTAGTGCTTGTTACTTATATCAGTGGTCTAAAATTACTTATAATAATTTACTTATCCCTCTGTCTGCTCTACGCCTGCTGCTCTTCAAAAATAGGTATTCTTCTGGCGGTTCGAGAGTATAATCTAACTATCAAGCTTTGAGACTGTAAAACAGAAAAATGCTTAAATACGATTCAAGTGTCAATGTGTAAGTCCTAAAATTTTTATTTTTGTTTTCATTTTTATTTGAAATTTTTACTCATGACCGAAAAAGAAAAGGATACAAGCCCCTTAATTTATTCATGGACAAGAAAAAATGTCCCGCAACATTATTCAAGCTTCCGGATTCATGAGCCAGTGCGTTGGGCGGGTTCCCCGACTTGAAGCACCTGGCGTCCGTGGAGTCCTTAATTTTGAATTTTGAGAGAAGTTTGAGCGGAGGTTTCCTCCGTAAGCGATAGCTCCACTCTTACGAGAAGCCGCTACGCGTCTACGCGGAGCGAGGCTCAAATCTTCGGTGATTTTGAATTTTGAATTTGAGCGAAGCGAGTGACTTACCGACACATTCTGTTTTACAAACCCTATGGTGTCCTCAGCCAGTTTACAAAAGACACTCCCACTCGTAGTACCCTCAAAGACTATATCGACATACCCGATATATATCCTGTGGGTCGTTTGGACTGGGACAGCGAAGGGTTACTGCTGTTGACCAACAACGGGCAATTACAACATCGCCTCTGTCACCCTCAGTTTGGACACGAACGAACTTACTGGGTGCAGGTAGAACGAATTCCTGATGCTGCGGCTTTGACGCAGTTACAACAAGGTGTAACGATTCAAGATTACCGCACTCGACAAGCGAAGGTGGCACTATTGCCAACACAGCCTTCTTTACCAGAACGCGAACCGCCGATTAGGTTTCGCAAAAATGTGCCGACAGCGTGGTTAGAAATGACTTTAACAGAGGGCAAAAATCGTCAGGTCAGGAGAATGACGGCGGCTGTGGGATTTCCGACTTTGCGCCTAGTCAGGGTAAGCATTGCCCACTTAGGGTTAGATAACCTACAACCAGGTCAATGGCGTGAACTAACATCCGGTGAACTCAAGTTGTTAGTCGATTTAGCTTTTGCAGGCTCAATAAAGTTAAAACGCAAATGAACAACGCTTTTAGATTATAACTAAAGTATGAGTGTAGTTATCATTCTAGAGCCTATCATCCCAAATCTAATCACCTTGTATTCTTTCCTAAACCTAAAGATATGTGTCGGAATATGTGAACATGCCTAGTTTTCATGGCAATTTCTTGTAAAGATATAGCTTGCCAATATATCAAGTTTATAGTTAGTATGCGTCAAAATTAAGACTGCCACCAAAATTCGCCAGATGAATCACAATGTATTGTAGTTCTATTGTAGGCAGGTGCTAACAAATGTGGCACTTTTGGATTGTAGTGGCTAAAAGCACCTTGGAACGGGAATTAAGGAACTTCCACAATGCTGATTTGCCCTCAGTGTAAATTTGAAAACCCCAATGCTAACAAATTCTGCCAAAGCTGTGGCGCTTCACTGACTCATAAGGTCTGCCCTGAGTGCGGCACTCATTTGGCTTTAAATGCACGAGAATGTGATAACTGTGGCGCAGCATGCGGAAGCGTTTTGTGGGCAATTATTACAAAAGAAGAGACTTTGCCAGTAGATGAGGATAAGGAAGATTTTGCTTCTTCCTTATCCTCATCTCCTTTCTCACCAGGTTCTTACTTAGACTCACAAAACCGTTATCAGCTGCTAGAACCGCTACCAGCCTTACAAGAAATCGCTCTGAACACTGAAGTTTGTGTGAGAGTTCTAGATTGCCAACCATACCAAGTGTCACTCCTTGAGGTTATGCTGACAAATCAGCAAAAGGGGTTAGTCATGGAATCAGTTGGGGTTGATAAGATTCCGAGTCTAGCCAAACCTTATATTGCCTTACGATCATGGTGCCATTTGGGAATAGCGCCGATTCATGATGCTTGGCAGCAGGACGACATACAGGTAGTAGTCATCGAAGATCGCTCAAATTGGCAAGAATTACTTCATTTGTGGGAGGATGATTCACTAAGCTCGTTACAAATTGTACATTTTTTTTCCCAGATGACTCAGCTTTGGTCAGTACTGGAAAAAGCTGAGTGCCGTCAAAGTTTGTTGGAATTATCCAATATACGAGTTGATGAAAACCTGTCATTAGCACTACAAAGATTGTACATAGATTCGCCAGACTATACAGCTGTTCAGTCCTCAGAAGATACAGAGGCAACACTACCTGTTGCAACAGTTGCGCAGCCTATAACAATCCAAGATTTAGGGGGAGTTTGGCATGCGCTTTTTAGACAGTCTCAACGCACTCAATTTGGCTCTGTTTTGAACCTACTCTCAGAGTTAGAACAAGGAAACATACAAACGCTAGCACAGCTGCAATCATCTTTAGAAGATATTGTGTCTGAATTACAAGGCAATTCTACAAGCGTTTCAATTCCCTCTACATTCCCTAAGAGCAATGCTGCACCGACTGTCTTGCAGTTAGATGACCAACAGGATGAGACTGAATTCAAAAGCGATGATAAGTCCACAGTTACGCAACACATGCAATTAATAAGCCTGGAAAATGCAGGACTTACCAATGTCGGACGTCAACGCGACCATAATGAAGACTATTTTGGTATTGATACAAAAGTATACAAGCTAGAATCACCCAATAGCCAAACTTTGCAGGCGCGTGGTTTGTATATTCTGTGTGATGGAATGGGCGGACACGCGGCGGGCGAGGTTGCTAGTGCCTTGGCTGTAAAATCTTTGTGCGAGTACTTTCAAACCCACTGGACTTCTAACCAACTGCCAACAGAAGATAATATTCGCGCAGCAGTGCGGCTAACCAATCAAGCAATTTTCAATGTCAATCAACAAGATGCCCGTTCTGGTGTTGGGCGCATGGGCACAACTTTAGTTATTGTTTTAATCCAAGATACTCAAGTTGCGGTAGCTCATGTCGGAGACAGTCGTCTGTACCGGGTGACTCGCAAAACAGGACTTGAACAAGTCACATTGGATCATGAAGTTGGTCAACGGGAAATTTCTCGGGGTGTGGAACGTAGTGTAGCATATTCGCGCTCTGATGCTTACCAATTAACTCAAGCCCTTGGTCCTCGCGATGAACAGTCGATTATTCCCGACATCCAGTTTTTTGACATAAATGAAGATACTCTTTTTGTTCTTGCTTCAGATGGTTTATCAGATAATGATTTGCTGACTCTTCATGGGCAGAATTACTTAGCACCTTTGTTAAGTCATTCTGCCAATCTCGAAAGTGGTGTTCAAGCTTTAATTGATTTAGCAAACCATTACAATGGTCATGACAATATTACTGCTATACTTATTCGGGCAAGAGTGCACCCAAGTATAAAACAACAGTAATAATTGTAAATTATTGACAAGGAGAAAGAGGATCAACACAGGGAGAGAGTAACAGAACGAGGGAAACTTCTGTTGCTTCCTTACTCCTTCTCCCCAACTCCTTGTTTGCCACTTTCTACTCCCTTCTCCTTAATTAAAAATTACCTATGGTCACACTGACCCTATTAGAACCGCAACAAAAAACACCTCTTGATCAGTGGCACTTTGACGACGAGTCCATCATTCGGATTGGTCGTTCGGCAGATAATGACGTGGTTTTAACTGATAGTTTGGTGTCACGATATCATTTAGAACTCCGGCAAGTCAATTCCGATAAAAATGGCGGTTCTTGGCAGGTGATAAGTCAAGGCACAAATGGCACTTTTCTCAACGGCGTTTTAGTCACTCAAATTTTATTGCCAGATAACTCTGAACTGCAACTGGCGCAAAAAGGTCCAATTCTGAGATTTGAAATTAACAAGCAAACAACTTCACAAATTTTTCCTTCTCCAGCGCTACCTTATACAAGTTGCACCCATGAAGGAAACTCACCTAACAATTTGTTTTGCATCCACTGCGGTCAACCTTTGTCGATCATTCAGACAATTCGCCAATATCAGGTATTGCGAATTCTGGGACAGGGAGGTATGGGTACTACTTATCTAGCTTGGGATGGGCTAGGAAGAATAGCTGCAGGACACCCACAATTGTTGGTGTTGAAGCAGATGAATGCTGATATGGCAAAAATTGCTAAGGCACAAGAGTTATTTGAACGAGAGGCAAATACTCTTAAATCCCTAAGCCATACTGGTATTCCTAAATATTATGACTCTTTTGTCGAAAATGGAAAGAAATATTTGGCAATGGAATTAATTCATGGACAGGATTTGGAAAAACTAGTTTATTCAAAAGGACCAGTTGTCCCAAATCAAGCGATTAGTTGGATGATTCAAACCTGCGATATTCTGGAATATCTCCATAGCCAACACCCACCCTTGATTCATCGGGATATTAAACCCGCGAACCTCATGGTGCAAAACTATAATGATCGTATAGTTGTGCTGGACTTTGGCGCTGTCAAAGAGATTGCGACAACGCCTGGGACTCGTATTGGTGCAGAGGGCTATTGTGCCCCCGAACAAGAACGGGGACAACCCGTCACCCAATCCGATTTATATGCCATTGGACCGACACTTATTTTTTTGCTGACTGGCGAAAGCCCTTTTAAGTTCTACCGCCAGAGAGGGCGAAGTTTCCGGTTTGAAGTCGCAAATGTGCCCACAATTACTCCCCAGTTACGGCAAGTAATTGACCGCGCCACAGAACCTTTACCGTGCGATCGCTATCAAACGGCGAAGGATTTAGTCGCGGCTTTAGCCGTTTGCAAAGTTTAGGGAAAAGCTATAAGAAACAAGAAATAGAGACCGTATTGCCCTAGCTCTTATTCTTCATCCCAAGCTTCCACTGCTAGCAATTCGCTTACTGGGTCTTGCATACTAAACCCATAGTCTAGCAATTCTTGCTTCAAATGCTGCCATTCATTGCCGAAGAGCAAAGCGATTTTCCAGATACTATCTGTGGGCTTGATAATATTAGAATCTGCGAGTGAACGCACATTACGCTGCAACTTCACCATTGGGTGAATAACTTGCTGCTTACTCATAACCTCGATTAAATTCAGATTTGGTTGGGTAAATGCTTAATCAAAACTGCTTTCCGTATTGGAATTCTTGCCGATGCGTGGAGATTTTTACTTTGGCAAAGCAAGTCTCAACTTTCTAACTATATCATAACTTAACTCAAGTGAGTAACTATTTAATTGGCTTTTGTACGGTAATCCCCACCAGCAGAAGTTACATTTTCTTACCAAAAAGTCGTTACTTTCGGCAGATTTCAAACAGTACCTACTTTAGTATCTTCTACAAACAACATGTTTTGGGCACGTTCAGAGGATATATGCAAAATGTTATTTTTTTCTTTCACCATGAACTATGCAAGTTTTAAAAAACTTATGTTACAAAAGGTTTTTTGAAGGTTTTCACGGAACGGTGAACTGTGCAGTGAACTGGAGTTATGCCGAATTATTTAGTTATATACGATATAGTAAACATCTAGCATTATTATATAGAGATCAGAAAAATTTATCTAAAAATTTAATATTTTCGGCAGAGGCAAAAATTCGGGAAAATACACTCCAAAAGAAGGAAGACAGAACAATCATACGTAAATAAGACATTTTTATGGTATAAAAAAATATGAGTTGTTTTTCTAGAATTAAAACCGAAATAAAAGTGGCTAGTTCAAACTACCCACTTTTATCAACGATTCAATTAGAGATTGAAACGGCTAGATTTTTTAACAAGGACTGATTCTTTATAGTATCATTTAGCCTACTACTTGTTCAGTTCCGTATAGTTATCCGGGCATTGTGGTTCTGATGAGTTTTCGTTAGTTGTGCTATTTGGCTCCTGTGCGGTTCCTATACCAATATTATTAGACTCACACAAGATGGCTAAAGTCGCTCCTTGTTGTTTTGAGAAAATTACAACACCTGCGTAGGATTTGAGGCCGTCTTTCCGAGAAATACCATTATTGACGACAACCTGATTATTGCTATTTACTTTTCTTTCATACTTATAGTTCTTCTGAGTATCTTTAATACCAATCCCTAATTCACTTATATCCGCGAACTGACCATTTTCTAAGTAATAAGCTTGCTGCGCTCGGTTAATTGAACCGACATAGGTTTTAGCCTCTGATTGTTTTGCTTTGTTGGCTTGGCTAAGGAACGAAGGCAAAGCAATAGCAGATAGAATACTTATAATAATAATTACTACTAGGAGTTCAATGAGTGTGAAGCCCTCATCCTCCTTTTTTTTCTTAATAACGTAATGCAGTAATTTAGCTTTTATCTTGAACATCATACGTGTTATTTCGTATATTTCGAGCTATAAATAGAACTTAATTACTTATTCTCAGTTTCAAATCACTCCTCCGGGATACTTTGGAAAGAGGGTAAGGTAATTGAAGCGCAGCCTGGTCTTAATATTCCTAGATTGGGATTTTCTATCACGCCCTGTCTGGTATGCTAGAATAAGTCATAGTCGTTATGAGTTTGTATAAGATTATGACTAATACAACAATAGAAAACGTAGTAATTATCGGTTCAGGTCCTGCAGGGTATACAGCTGCTATTTACGCAGGACGAGCTAACCTCAAACCAGTTGTCTTTGAGGGTTTCCAAGCCGGGGGGTTACCTGGTGGTCAGTTGATGACAACGACTGAAGTGGAAAACTTTCCTGGGTTTCCCGAAGGAATTACTGGACCCGAACTGATGGATAAAATGAAAGCTCAGGCGCAGCGCTGGGGGGCTGAATTATATACAGAAGATGTTGTTGAAGTTGATTTGAGTCAGCGTCCTTTTACAGTCCGCTCAGACGAACGGGAATTAAAAACCCACAGCATTATCATCGCTACGGGTGCGACAGCAAAGCGCTTGGGTTTAGCCAGTGAACATCAATTCTGGAGCCGTGGAATTTCTGCTTGTGCTATCTGCGACGGTGCTACGCCGATTTTCCACGGAGTGGAATTAGCCGTAGTAGGTGGTGGCGACTCGGCGGCGGAAGAAGCGATTTACTTGACTAAGTACGGATCGAAAGTGAATTTGCTGGTGCGAACTGAGAAGATGCGGGCTTCCAAAGCCATGCAAGACCGGGTTTTGAGCAACCCCAAAATCACGGTTCATTGGAACACAGACGCAGTGGATGTGTTTGGGAACGACAAGCACATGGAAGGAATAAAAATCCACAACACCACTACTGGTGAAGAGAATCAACTGCACGTTAAAGGATTATTCTACGCCATTGGCCACAAACCCAATACATCTTTATTCAAGGGACAACTGGAACTCGATGACGTGGGTTACATTGTCACCAAGCCTAGTTCTCCTGAAACAAGCGTAGAGGGCGTTTTCGCTGCAGGCGATGTACAAGATCATGAGTACCGTCAAGCAATTACCGCTGCTGGTAGTGGCTGTACGGCGGCGATGTTGGCAGAACGCTGGTTGTCTGCGAGTGGCTTAATTCAGGAATTCCATCAAAAACCGGAAACTCCAAATAACGAACTAGAAGAGTTAGCCCAGAAGAAAACCCAGGAACAACAAGCCGCTGAATTCGATTTGAATTCAACCCGCCATCAGGGGGGTATTGCTTTGCGGAAGTTGTTCCATCAAAGCGATCGCCTGATTATCGTCAAATACGTTTCTCCTGGTTGTGGTCCTTGCCATACCCTCAAGCCCATCTTAAATAAAGTCGTGGATGAATTTGACGATAAAATTCACTTCGTTGAAATTGACATCGACAAAGACCGAGACATTGCTGAAAATGCTGGTGTCACAGGAACACCCACAGTTCAGTTCTTTAAGGATAAGGATCTGCTCAAGGAAGTCAAAGGCGTTAAGCAAAAGAGTGAGTACCGCCAATTGATTTCAAGCAATTTGTAGGTAGTGAGTAAAAAAGAAAGGAGATGAAGCAATTTCATCTCCTTTCTTTTCCTTATACCTTTTCCTCTACTAGCCCGAAAACGATTTCATGTTTGCTAGTGGGCTTTTGCTCACGCAGTAACCGAAGGTATTCTTCTGCATCAACGCGACTCCGGTGGCGGCTGATGACTACCCTTTCTGACGGGGACACTGAATTGATAACCGCCCAGGGTTTGAGGCGTTCTTGATAAGCCATAATGAGATTATCTTCTTCAAAAAATTACGAGGCAGAGCCAGCGCTGTCACTTTCGGTGGTTAGATGCTGGCTTCTGCTACTTTAAATGATATTGTTGCCATGTTAAATAATGTTACAAATCTTTATAAGGAATTTAATTTTTGATATTGGACATTCTAGCTTGAAAATAGGGAACGCTTAACAGGGAACACAACGACCACGCTCCCTTAAACAAGCCACTTCGACTTCTTTCGGCTGCGCTCAGCACAAGCTGCTCAGTGCTAGTCAGGGCGGCGCAGTGCATTGCAGGGAACATATTTTTATTCTTGGTTGTGGGATTTTCTCATGAATAGCTGATTCGTTTTTGGATCATTGCATGAAACCATTTGGTATGTAGAATGGTCATTTATAGCTCATAGCCGCGAACTCCTCCCTTGGTTTATGACCATTACGAAAAGTTTCCAACTAAGATTTTTACGGTTTCCCGAAAGCCCCACCCTTTCCCAGCAATTGATGCTGATTGGGTTAACTATTACTCTATTTTTCGTGTTCCTAGCTCTTTTTGCTCCTTTACTTCAGCTATTGGGTTTGGTGCAAAACCCCATAGATTCCTTAAGTAACCCCATTCAAGAACCACCCTCACTTCAACATTGGTTTGGTACTAGCCGCGAAGGTTATGACGTCTTTTCCCGCACTCTATTTGGTGCTCAAGCCGCCTTGCAAGTCGTTTTATTAGCTACGGCGCTTAGTATGTTTATTGGTGTGCCTCTGGGTATGTTGAGTGGCTACGTGGGGGGTAGATTGGATAAAGCATTACTATTCGTTATGGATAGTATCTACACTCTACCGGGGCTGCTGCTTTCCATAACGCTAGCGTTTATCGTGGGACGCGGAATCTTAAACGCCGCTCTTGCGATCAGCATTGCTTATGTACCACAGTATTATCGTGTTGTTCGCAACCACACTGTGAGTGTTAAAACTGAAGTGTTCATTGAAGCAGCACAAGCAATGGGTGCTAACACTTGGCAGGTTCTTTCTCGATACCTGTTTTTCAACGTGATTCAAAGCGTACCCGTACTTTTTACCCTTAACGCCGCTGACGCAATCTTGATTCTGGGAGGTTTGGGCTTTTTAGGGTTAGGGCTTCCAAGAGAAACGCCAGAATGGGGACGCGATTTACAACAAGCTTTGCAAGCCCTACCCGTTGGTGTTTGGTGGACTGCTCTTTTCCCCGGATTAGGGATGACAATAATGGTTGTGGGGCTGTCGCTACTTGGTGAAGGGTTAAATGAGTATATCAATCCGCGTTTACGAAAAGACATCCGGAAATAGTCGAGAGTTATTTGTTATTAAATAGTGGTTAGTCGTCAATACAACAACTAACAATAAAAAAATCATACTTGATATCGTTTGCTACCCTAATATCTGTTGTACTTATCATTGAGAGATTTGTGTGAAAGATCATTTTTCTTTAATTGCTGCCGCTGCTGGTGGCTTCATGCTTTCCGTTGCCCTAACTGGTGTTTTAAGAGGTGCGCCAGTCGCATCTTTAGAGGGTAACCCTAATTTTAATCCCCTGACCGTCGCTACTTTACAACCCGCACCAAAGACTAGTGAAAATGTAGAAATGTTTGGTAGCAAAACGGGTAAAAAATAAAGTAGCAGATTTGGCAGCGGTGGCAAAAAATTTTTTCGCCGATGTCGCAGATTGTTTGTTGAGCATTTGCTCATCCTGCCTTTTGCAAAAGTCAATTTCTTTAAATCACAGAACCACAGTTAACAATTCAAAATTCACGCATGGATTGCGTCCCGGTGCGCTAATAAAATTCAAGCATTCAAGACAGTTTAAAACGGGGATTTCAACCCGGACTGAAACTGCCTCCTCCATCTGTGGTTCTCAATCGTCCCAAACTAGATTTTTGCAAAAATCTACTCATCCGTTGCCAAATATTCTGCTTAATTTTGAATTTTGAGAGAAGTTGGAGCGCAGAGCAGCGCCTTGCGGTGAATCCAGCGCTGCAGGCGGGTTTCCCGCCGTAGGCGACTGGTGAACCCGGAGGGAGCCAGTCCTGCCAAGAGTTGTGCCTTGCGGAGCCAGTACTGCAGGAGGGTTTCCCGACAGAGGTATCTGGCGTCGGGTTCCCCGCGTTGTGGCAACTAGCCCCGAAGGGGGCGCTACGCAAACGGAGA
>NZ_CAWPKW010000011.1:0-19367 GCF_963888615.1 Brasilonema octagenarum UFV-OR1
CTAAAACTTAGATAAGTAAAAAGCGCTCTCCTGAAAAGGGGGGCGCTTTTTGCATTGCTTTCAACTTGGTATCCATCTACTTCTCCTAGGGTTTTTTATATACAATTCGGGTGGGGATGAATACAGGGCAATACAGTTCAGATAAGGCTAAAAACTAATACTGGGGTAGGTTGGGTAGAGCGTAAGCGAAACCCAACCTACCATTCTTCTTAACTGAACCGTATTGCCTTATCGGCGTGTAAATGTCAAAAAAGTTACACATTTACTCCCCGTGTCCACCACCCATAGCCCATCCGGCTGACAATAATAGTCCTTAATTCGCCCAGTTGATTTCGCTTCTGCCAATTGTGCCAAGTCCTCATCACTTGGTTGAGGAGAACTCGGTAATGGTTTCCCCCAATTCTCTGGTTTTCTGCCGTTCTTGCACGCCGCTACAAATACTGCTTCGGGGGAATCAACTCGCTTCCAGGTTCGTAAAGCTTCTTTAAGGTAGGCGATCGCCCCCGGTACATTTCGCCAGAACTTGTTGATAACCGCCATTATCTCCTGATTGAGGCGAAAGTTTGGTGTGCATGGGATTTGACGCAGTTGGTTACAAATTTCTCTGACATCGACTATATGAGGTTTTTCTACAGGTTCCGAGGCGGCGGAAGAAAAGTCCGAATGAGTCAATGGTTGTGTTGATTCACAGCTATGATTTTGTTCTTCAACGAAGCGCGGAATCGTGGATTGTTCTACATTGCTTGGCGAACGAGTCTCTATCGTTTGTTCAATCGTTTGTTCAATCGTTTGTTCAATCGTTTGTTCAATCGCCGTCACATCCTTGGGTAATGTCTCCGAATTTTCTTCCACAAAATCTTTATCCGCAGCAGCATGTTGTTGTGTAGAGAAATCTTCTGTAGAGAACTCTTTGATATGATTTGCGCGATCTGAGCAGATCGATGTGTCAGAATTGCTCACATCGATTTGCTGATTTTGACAAATCCTGTCCCACAAGGCTTTCACGTTTTCAAGGTTGATTGTGTACCAGTTTGCCTGATACCAAGTCCAACGGCTGTGCCGACACACGTCAATTAAGTTAAGTTTCTTTAAGTGAGTGATGGCTCTCCTGATAGCAGACATCTTGAGGAAGGGGAGTTTTTCTGCCCAACCCTCTAAAGTGAGGTAAAACCAGCGCTTGCCATCATCTAGGATGTGTTTGGAATTCTGAGAAAAGTAATGAATTTGTTGCAGGATGATTGCTGCTTCTAGTCCAATTTCTCTGGCGACTAGGGGTGGAATGAGTAAAGGTTTTTCAGGTGTGATGAGTTTACTTTTCTGTGAGCAAACGGAATTGAGGCTTGTTGAGATTTCGGAATTTGGTATCATATCTGTATCTTTTAAGATTATTTGCCCCCCTAGCAGCTTCAAAACTTCCAGTGGGGTTCTTTTTATACTTTACCTCCGGTTGACGCTTGCGCTCCCGATAATCAATCACTACTTTTGCAAATTCCAATTCCAGAGGGGAAAGGAAATAAAACTTCACTTGTTGACCACGTGGACCTTGTTTCCTAGAAGTCAACTTTAGTCCCAATTGGTCTAGCAGAAGTGCCAACAGCCATATCGGCTGACACTTAGAAGGAATAGTAAAACCTAAAATCGCCTTAACGTGCGCCGCACACTGCATCGCCAGTTCGACCATTCTCAGCAACTCAGGCGAGTGAGCAGTCACTTCCTCCCCATCTATTAGGCGCTTGAGAATCTCAGGTAGTCCCAAACTGGACAACAACACCCACCGCGCCGAGTAATTCCCCCAGTCCATGCACAACGGCAGCTTATTTCTCTCCTGGCGGTCTTTTTCTGTCACAATTTCTGGTGGTGCTGGGTATATTCTTCCGGTACTTGTATCTTCTATCACACCATCTGATTCTGCTAGAATTGCTTCTAAATTGGAAATCGCCCGAATCAATTTCCCACCATTATCTTTCTCAACCAGTGACGGAGTGACTTCCATACCATACGCTTCCTGAATGCGGAATTTTTCGCATTCATAAATCTCCTCTGGTTTTAGGTAGTCTTTACCCATACGCTTGCGGTACTCGCTAGCTGAAATATCTTTCGCCCCTGCAACTGCTGAGTAATAAGCAGTGTCCAATGCAACAGCGGCATCTTTCAGACGTTTCTGAACAAGCTCATCTCTTTCTGCGCCCATGGGGATAATTTTGTTACCCATTTCGGTCAACAAGTCAAGCAAATCAGCTCGCAACCTGTTCATTGATTCGTTTCGCTGAGCCTTTATATCACAGTAAGCTTGGAACGCCCAATCTTTTTCTGCACCCCGCTTTCCTGTTTCTCTGTCAATCCGCAGCAGGAAAGCTGTCATTTCATTGGTTTGCAGCAACTGCTCTTTAATTTTCGTGGCGTTAGTTTGGGCATATCCAAAGGGAGGGCGCGGCGCGACCCAAACGTGCATCGGTACTTTTGGACGATAGCGGTGCAGATGTTGAGCGCATTCGGTCGCCGTCTGCGAAACCCCGTGAAATGCCCCAAAAACCACGTCAAAATGGTAATTAGGTAAATCTACCCCTGTTCCTAGGCTAGGCGAGGTTAAAAGGGCATCTACATCCTTGACAGCGTTCGTTATGTCTTTGATGAAAGCAACGTTTTCTTCGCTTCCAGAATTATCAGAGTGGATAGACCACACCTTTAGTTGTCGGTAGCTGTCTTGAGCTGAACCGTCATCCACCCGCACCGACACATTTAACGATTTTTCAAGTTTCTTAATAAATCTTTTCGAGTCAGAAGCCACCATAATTTTCTGCCCCACCATCAGCGCCGCCGAAATTTGGGCAACTAAGGCAGAAGAATCATCACCCTCATACCAATAAATCAGGCGTGAACCATTCTTCCACTGATTTTTGATAATGAACGGTTCTTCATCTTTGGGACGCATTGCCCGGAAAAAGTCCACCGTTACGTCGTCTATATGCGCGTCCGCAATAACGACCAATCGCGCACTATGCACGATATACTCCAGCACTTCCAAAATGGTAGCCCGATGCTCCTTACAAGTTTTGCTGGAAAGCAGGTGAGTCAGGTACTGGCAAGCTTCATCAATAAACACGCAGCCATAGATTAGGGCTTGGGTGTTGAGCTTGTGTAAGCTGTCAATAGTTATGCTGAGGGCAGTCGCTTCCGTTAACCCTCTATAACCCAAATCTGAGTACATTTGCGTGTTGAGGCGTTGAGCCAAATTTTTCAGCAAATTCACCCGATGCCCGTTATTGAGGAATCGCTCATGGGGATGCTCATCGCGCCAACGTCGCATGATTTCGGTTTTACCCGTGCCCATGTCACTGCATAATACTACAAAACCAGACTGCGGTAGCCGAACTGCTTCTGATAAATACTTGACATTGACATCCACATGTGGTGTGTATTTCTTGCTCAGCCCTCGGCTACGACAGTGGAATGAGCGCTGGTAATCACGAAGTGCCTTGGCGTCTTCTATAATCCCAGTTACTAGAGTATTCGCTTCGCGGACGGGGGAATGACTAGAAAAATCGGGTAAATCGAGTTCTTGAGATAGGTAAAATGCGGGCTTCGCCTGACACATTTTACCTATCTCAACCTCAAGGTTCGACTCGTTTTCTTGTGCCAATGCGTTGCCAATCGAAACCACAAAGTCATCAACACCTTTTTCTGGTCCTGGCAGTAATGAGATCTCACAAAAGCAGCCCACTGCCTCAATTGCTTGGCCAGTACGAATGGTCGCTTGGAACACCGACCAGCGGGTTTTGGGTTTGGTTTCGTAGTCGAAAAGGACAATGAATTTGCGCCCCGGTTTCGCCACTGGCATGAGGTCGGGATGCAGCTTTTCGTTGAAATCCCTTTTGCCAACGCGTCCGTTCCATATCCCCGGTAGGGAGATTGCCACAAAACCCAAACTTAAAAGACACGCCGCTTTTTTCTCGCCTTCTGTGAGGATGATGGGGATTTGGGGGTGATTCACCACCCAAGCCCAAAAACCAATCGCCTCAGAATCAACGGTTGTGACAATTTCCTCTGGCATCGGGACGTTGTAGCGGTGAGCAACCATTTCCCAAATCTCTACTGGAACCCGCAGGTAAGTCACACGGTTGGGCGTGTTTATCGGTGACTCGTATTTCACCTGCTTGTCGGTCTGCTTTTGGGTGATTTTGTCCCATTCCCAGCGTGGATAGTCCGGTTTAAACCGTCCCCACTCCATTGATCCCCAATTGTTTTGGGGATCAAGTCCCGAAACCCACCATCCCCCGCGACAGGCGTGGGCGTACTGATATAAGTACTTGTCCCGTAGCCGCCCGTCGTTACGTCTGGCGGTCTGGGGTAGGGCGTAGACCAAATACTCGTAGATTTGGCTACCAGTAAGTGAACGAACATTCAGGGCGGTGAGTGTTGGTGAAACGGCTGAATCAACGATCCATTCTTGCTGATGGCGTTCTGTTAGTTGATCCTGATCCCGGAGTTGTTCTTGGTTTTCTGGAAAAATGCAACTGTTCATGACGCTTCCTTTTCTGGTGAAGCATCTGACTCTAGATTTTCTTCCGATAGTTAAAGTTGTTAAGCAAGAAAGTCCATCTACTTTGCCGAACAGGAGTGGGATGAATTGCGTTTCCCCTGAAGGGGAAGTGCAAAATCTGTTAACCAAGATGGCACTGCGTAAATACGCGTAAGTAAGCCAGATTAGTAACTCGCCCTCAAGATTGTTTCCCAACCTCCCAACGGGGCACACGCGAACTACTGCTTAAGAATTTGTCTGGAACGACGCGCTATGGCTCTGTCAGACCAAAATTGACGCTTAAACTCTTCCTTAGCTCAAGACTTTCATCCGCTAAAAGCGGTGGAAGTGTCCATTGAGAAGACTTGTGCTTCTATTGCTCGGAAGAATGTCACTTTATAGTCTTTCCCCTTTTATCTATGGTGGAAGAAAATGAAGAGCCAAATGCCTTTCGCAATTTATTAAAAAAAGGCATATGATTCTTCCACCCTTGTGTGCTAACATGTAGTCAACAAGGGTGGGTTGTTAACAAAGGCGGTGATAACAAAGCCTTGATATTAAGCGAGCAACCGTTTGGTACTTTTCCCTTTCCACAGTTCAAGTACCGAAATTGGTTTGGATTTTTGATAAAAAACTCACCTAATACTTCTGACAATGTCATAACCGCTGTTCTTCAAAACCCAGACAATCATTGATGTCGGTTTTGATTGACGTTTCAACGGGAGCATGGGAGCGGCTATCCCTCAACGTCCAGGCACGGTTGAGCCATCCGCGCATAATCTTCGCTGCTATATAAATTCTAGACTTGTCTAGACATTTATTTCCTACTTCAACGGGAGCATGGGAGCGGTTATCCCTCAGTAAGCTTTCACGCTTTAGCCAAACGCGATAGATTGATCGCTGCATTTGACATTCCGAGCATACCGCAGAAACGGATGGGGAATGACTGCGAATCGTCAACTTTTTATTGACAGGTTGTCGTCAGATTAACATTTTTCTGGTATTTTTCAAAGAGAAATTGCTGAGAAGTTTTGCTTTCTTGTTCCCATGCTCCGCTGGCGAGTAAACATTGCTTCAGTTGCATATCGCATCAATTCTTTGAGTCGCGCTCCGTTTTTGTTCTAAAACCAGGGATACTCAAGGTTTGGACAGCACGGCGTAAGGTTTGTTCGCCGCGTCGGTCATATCTTGCAGTCAAATCTGGCGATGCATGACCAGCCAGCCTCTGGACTGTAGAGATGTCTACACCAGAGTCGAGCAGTTCGCTTATAAAAGTTCTGCGGAAATCATGAGCCGAAAAATGACCTACCCCCGCTTGTTCACCGCGTTTTTGCAAAATGAACAGCACCGCCTGGGGCGTTAGCCGTCGCAGCACCACGCAGCCGGCTTTGTTGACATGACACAGCAGGGAACCGGACTCCTCACCTCGGATCCCAAGCCAGTCTTGTACGACCGAAATTGCTGCATCCGGTAAATACACCGTGCGGTTTTTCCCTCCTTTACCACCCCAGACTTTCATCGCACCAGTGCTCTTGTCAAAGTCATTCAAGTTTAAATTCACGACTTCGCGCCGTCTCAAACCCGACCCGCGCAGAATCGCTATCAACGCCGCATCCCTAAAACCTCCCGGAGTCGGGTCATCAAAGCACACTTGCATCAAATCGGCGATTTCTTTTGACGCTAAAGCGCGTCCCTGTAACTCACTACATACCTGAACACTTTTGATATCGACAGCACGGGCAAAATCTTTGGCGTCTATCAATTCCAGCCTTAAAGCTTCTTTTAAAACTCTCCTCATCGCACACAGCATTTTATTCGCTGTCGCAGGTGCATACTTTTCCATTAAAATAGTACGCACAAGTGCTGTATGCTTATAACGTAGTGCCGTCCAATCCAGAGTCATGGCATCACAACTCCCATTGGTTAACACCCTAGCAATTGTATCTAAGGCTTGCCGCATCGCCGGACGCGATCCCGGCGCTAGTCCGGATAAATACACGGCTGTGGGATGTTCGGTTAAAGGTGGTGGCGCACTGAGTGCCAAGGGGTTTTTGAGTGCACTCGTTGTCGTGGGTGAATCGCTCATCTACTTATCTGAAACAACGTTCAGGGCAGGTAAAGTCTCGTAAGTCATGAAATCATTCTCTCACCCAAAGGTGTATCACCTCCTCGTATTTTGACGGTGTGCCTGGGAACCCGCCGATCTCAGTGCAACTGAGTTTATGGGATAACGCGATAATGGCATCATCGCGTGAATCCCACTCCTTCTAGGAGTGGGTGCGTCGAAAGCGGTGTCCGCGCAACCTCGCCCACTGCACGGCGGGTGGGGAATTCCGCGCCCCGCAGCGTTCATCTCTGTATAGTACATATATAACTTCTGGGATGTCAACAGGAAAAGGTAAAAAAAGATTGCGTGATATTCCAGTTTTGCACGACGAAAAGAAAACTAGGCATAGCCTACTAATCACACCTAGTTCTTGGAAAAAGTTACAGCGAATTGCCCAAAAGAATGGATTGAGTCTCAGTGAGTATGTCGAGCAGTGGATAATATCTTTAGAGGAAGGCAGTTGACGTCTCCCACGGCTAGAAGCCAGGGGCTTTCGCCACAAACTTCTAGAGCGAGAATTTCTAGTAGCCCTAAGAAACTAACGATATTGGAAAAGAACTTTTCCAAGTATCCCGCTCTTAGGAATCTCCACAGGCGTGAATTCCCGCAGCTATATTGCAGCAGAAAATTCCCGATGGGAAAACTAAAATCTGAGATTCAAAAGTCACTTTTTCTATCCCTCTTGTTCCCCATTCCCTCACGCATCCGAATGTAGAGATGTGTGGGGATTTTTGTTGCCCCCTTGCTCTTTCGTGGAACTCAATAAAAAAAGCCCGCTCGTGGCGGGCATAACAAAAAGGGTTTAGCTGAATTAATTGAACAGTTAATTGTTAAAAATTTTAATACTGACGTGCGAGTGCTCGACTACCAAGCACTTCCAACTGCTGCCAATTGACGATTTTTAGCAGAGACGGTCACAGCAACAGGAATAGCAGTGGATTGTAGAGCAGGCTTATGCTTAACAATATCGTAGACCGCTTCAACAGCAGACTCAATCGAACCTTGTAACCATGCGGGGAAGCGAGAGCAGTGTTCACCAGCAAAGAACAGGGTGTTTTGAGGTCTTTGGGCTTTGAGGTAACTCGCAGATCCATCAGCCGAATTCCAGTGAATCGTGCATCCGCCAGCACTCCACTTGTAGTTGCCCCAGGCGATGGACGCTTTGTCTAAAATCATACCAGCTTCATTCAGTTCGGGGTGAATTTTGCTGACAGTGTTTTGGACGTAGTCAAAGCGCTCTTGTTCGGACATCATGCCCATCCGTTGAGCATCGTCACCAATGGTGTAGCTCGCCAACATCACGCTACCACGTTCGGGGTTGAACTTCACGCTTGGGTAGTATGTTTGACGCACGCCCTCACCACTGAAGGAAGCACCACCTTTGATGCCATTCTTTTCCCAGAAGGACTCGCGAGCGTGAAACGCCACCTTGGTACCGGGACAGTAAACGGTGTTGTGAATGGAATCGAGCTTATCATCATCAAAGCCGCTCAACTCCATCTTACGGAGTACACTGAAGGGGATGGTGCATAATACATAGTCACAACGACGTGTATGTAACTGACCGTTTTCTTTGTAGGTGATTTGGACGTGGTCAAATTGCACGCGCAGCGCCACAATTTCACAGTTACACTTGATTTCACCAGTGATTGAAGCCGCTAAACGTTGGATGAGTTGATCCATCCCACCTTTGAGTTGCAACAAGTCATGGCTGGTTTCGGTGATGATGTCACCCAGGAAAATATCCAATCCTTGAGAGCACTTTGCCCGGAAGCTTGGGTTTTGAGTCAGGAACGAGTTCAAATCAATCGTTTCACCATCTTCGCTGAAGTAGGGATTTAAATCTAAGCGCTCTAATTCATCTATTAAGTGAGATTGTAAGTCGCGTTCAAATTCAGAACGGAGATTACCAGGAGCGATAGTATTGATGATGGTTTTGAGCCAAGCTGCAAAGGTGCGAGTTTTTTCACTGTAGCGTGTGTCAGAAAAAATACCACCTTCTGTTTGTTGGAGGACACGGGGTGCGTCTTTCATCTGAAGCACTTGTCCGTTGATGTTCATCATGGCGTTGCTTTCCTCGAACACTGTCATGAACTTGCATAGTTTGTCAGAAAGTCCCATTTCATGGACGTAATGCAGTGTCATTTCATGTTCGCTGGGGATACGCATTGCTCCGAGTTCTGCGTAGGGTGCATCTGGGGAATTACCGAAGCGGTGTGTCCATACGCGACCACCGATGCGTGGGCTACCTTCTAGAATTTCAACTTCATGACCTAGGCGTTCGAGTTCATATGCTGCTACTAAACCTGCGATACCTGCTCCGAGAATTGTAATTTTTTTACCTTTTTGAAAGTTTACCAGTTGGCATTGCTCAAGTAAAATTTTGGTGTCCATTGTTCCAGCTTCCCTTAGTCGTTTGTGTTGAGCGGGTTTCAACCGCTTCTGATATTTCATAAGGGGGACACGAGAATTTTATGCACTCAATAGCTGTTAACTCATTCCCCGGCTGTAAAAATTTCACAGCTTTCGGTGAAGGGTGTGACACCTCATACCCATTACGAAACAACCGCTTATAGTGAATCATTTGCTTTTGGGTGAAGTGCCCACTAATCAGAAGCGGATATCGCAAAGCGTTTTTTCCGAATGCTATTGGCAAACAGTGGGGCGGGCGAGTGAGCGTAAAGCGCACTCGTCGAGCGTTCGTAAACGTGCGACGACTACATCAACTTTGAGTCCACGCTGCCCTCTACCTTATGTTTCGGTCAACTACCAAAACAGTAGTGAGGGTGAACGTGTAGGCGTAACAAGAAAAGAATTGCTACGTGAGAGTGTACTCACCCATGAGTTAAAAAATAACCGAACCTTGACAAATAAATAACTCCAATTTTACAGTGTCGGAGCAGAAAGCCCATCCCCACACGCGGGGTGGGACGGCGGCTGAAGTGTCGGACGCAGGTTCCGACACCGCCGCCTCATGAATGCGTGGTAAATGCGCTAGCCCGTCAATTTCTGGGGCGTGAGCTTTGCGTTATGATATCTTGTCTTACTCATGTGGGTAAAATAAAAATATAAGTATTAAGGAGGTGAGTGGACTTGAAACGAGTAACGCGAACAATTAAGCTAAAGTTTCCGCAATTGAATAAAACAAAGGAACAGTTGTTTGAAGAAATGACTGCTGAGGCAACAGACTTAGCTAATAGGTTGTTAACTATTCCTCTCGCAGAGAGGCGAAAGTTAACAATCTTCGTTGGTTCAAACTCGTCTCATGTCTGCGCTGTCTAATCAAGTCATTCGACACACCACATCTGATGCTGGGAAAAAGGCGAAATTTTTCAAGCGACTGCCGCCAGAAGTAAATAATCAGAACTGGGCATTGCACAAAGTGGGAACTACGAGAGGGCGTTAGTTTTCCGACCATCAAAGGAACAAAACGTGTTCCTGTTGAACTGGCAACCAGTTTTGGAAGGAATTCTTGACGGTACGATTGAAAGAGGCAGTGCCAAAATCATCAAACATCGGAATAAGTGGTAAGTATTCGTTTGCTGTAACCGAGGAAGTTCCTCAAGTTGATGCAACTAACAAGATTGGCTGTGATAGAGGACAGAATAACCTTGCGGTAGTGGCTCCCAAAAACGGGTTTGGCAAGTTTTTTAGTGGTAAAGAAGTTATGCATCGTCGTCGTTATTTTCAAAAACGACGCAAGCAACTACAATCTGCTAAAAAATTCCGAGCGCTTAAAAAGTGGGACAGGAAAGAACGTCGTTGGATGGACGCAGCTTTACCACACTGTTTCGCGTCGGATAGTGCGCTTTGCTGAATACAAATGTGCTGATGTGGTGATTGAGGACTTAGAAGGATGCCGCAAAACCATGAAGCAATCCAAAAAGCAGCGCAGTGACACAGCGAGATCCCGCCACTCGTGGTCATTCTACTCACGCTTAGATGAAGTTAGACTACAAGCTAGCAATGTCAGGATTGAAGTTGGTTAAACGTCCAGCCCCCTACACATCAAAATCTTGTTCAACTTGTGGAACTTTGGGACTAAGGTCGCGGCACCACTTTAATTGTCCACATGGGCACTACCATAATGCAGACCTTAACGCAGCTAGAAATATAGCTCAGTGGGACGGTTTTGCTTGTTCTTTGGATCTAAAGAAAGACACTGCTGCAATAGCTTTGTCCGATTCAAAGAATGGGCTGTTTGGCGCAGCCCCAAACTGGATGAAAAACTAATCCATGGGGATTGGGGACGCTTATGCCAGAATCCCACGGCTTTACGCCACATTGGAGCAAAGCGAAAATGTGGTAGCTGTGGGAGCGTCAAGGTTGCTCGTTGAACCAAGAATCCCATGGCTAGCTGTGGGAATGAGCGCGTAGCGCGATATTCACATAGCCGTGGGAGTGTCAACAGTACAGCAGACTAAGAGACGATGCAAATCAAAAATTCTCAGGGTGCCGAAATTTACAATCCTTTTCAGGAATTATTTTCCAGCGAGCGCAGGCGCACTCTTAGGGAGTGCGTTTTCGTGTTTGTAGATACTGCTTTTACAGCAGGCTACACACAAAAAGAAGTGTTGGAAGCGTTCACAGATTGGTTTTTTCAGAATGATGAGGAAAAATTTGAAGAAGTCGTCAAATGTCTTGAGCAAATTGTACAAAGTAGCTACGACTGAAACCCTCCACTTACCTCATCAACCAAAAGCTTAATCAAACGAACACACTCCTTTTTGGATAACTGTCTGGCGGTAGGGATAACATCCTCCGCCACTTTTGGTTTATGGGTTACTTCAGGTGCTTGTCCTCTAATTTCGGCAAGCAACTGCTCAAGAGTTTGTCCGCGAGAGGTGGCGATCGCCTCCAAATTACCCAAATCTGGGATAACTTCTCCGCGCTCCCAGAGTTGTATAGTCACATAGCTTACACCTAAGTCCTTTGCAAATCTCCTCTGGCTTCTCTCTCCCCTAGCTCCCCTAATAGCTTGTGCTAAATTGTTTCGGGCGTCACCATCCATAATCATCTACTGAGTAACAAATTTCTATCATGACGTTGCACTTACTAGAATTTCAAGTTATAAATGTATTTATCAATACTGGTAAGTTTTTTTTAAGTATATGGCTAGAGCGACGGAAACAGAAAGAATCAACGTAAACATATACATAGACAAAGCTGTCGCCCACAGGTTACACGAGTTCGCTCGGCAACAGGCAATGTGGAAAGGTCGGCTTGTCGAAGCAGCAATTATCGAATATCTCAACAAAATCGAGCCTAGAGCAGGCACGACATGACCGAACGCGAGTCACACAAGGAGTCACAACAATCATGATTTTTGAGCGATTGTGCAGAACCGTAAACTTGCAAACACTTGTTGTTCCCCACGCTCCGGATTCAAGGTACAGAGGCGCTATCGAGTTGGCACCTTCTCACAGCATTGATGGGGTCTGACACTTCTTTAATTGAACTTGCACATTACAACGAATACACGACTTGCGTCTTCCAGATAAACATTGCACGAGTGTGGTTCAATTTCCTCGCCTGACAATGCGATCCCAAAAATCAGAGGGTTGGAAACTGTAACATAATTCCTACGCATTTCTCTTCAAGACTAGTCAATTTTGAGTAGGTATTGCGGAAATATGCTATTATTTTGATATTAGTAACGGTTAACAACCGTGCCGTCAGAGGATAACCCTTCCAGCGTAGACTGGCGTTTGATAAACGTGCCACAGGCGTTCGCGCAGCGTGCCCCTTTGGGGCTTAGTGCAGGCTCCATAGACAGAGGGTCGTTAGTAGCGCCTCAAAAAGAAGTTTTTCAACTTCTCCTCGATACATATAGCGGTCAGTTAGACCGTTTCAGCCTGTGGACTGGTTGATGCCGACATCGCCAGAATGAAGCAGGAAGCAAGCTTCAAACTAGATCATGAGCAGATTTGTCTACTTATGAATAGTTGTGAATAGGTCTTGTGTAACGGCGAACGCATTTAGGACAAGAAAAAGAGTCAAGCCCCAATCCCCTCCGGGGGAATTCAAAATTATCAAATTCAAAAGTTCAAAATTTCAAAGTCTTTTTTTTGAATTTTGCATTTTGAATTTTGAATTTGAGCGCAGCGAGGTGGGCTTGACTCTTTTTCACAAGGAGGAACCCTCCGAGTCGGGTATTCGTTCTTATAAGGTGGCCGAGGCCGCCATAGATTGCGGGAAGCCTTTCAGTTGCGTCTATGTAAGATTTATCTGTGTTCCGTCGCACTTGGGTTTGGATCTAACACGTAAAAAAATTGGGCTCTTGTCTTATACGAAAAAAATTGGCAGCCTTATAACTACGTTATAAGGCTGGCTAACATATGCGCCCAAATGCGTCGCAAAAAATTTCGTGTTAGACCCCCGACCCAATTTTTTCGGGGCGGCACGGAGAGCGGGGGAAGTACCCTGTGCAAAGCTGCCGCGCGGAGCAAGCGTCAACTCGCGGGTCTGATTTCAATACATCCTTGCGGTGTTCCGCGCCCCTTGCTACTTCTCAAAAAAAAAGCCGCGTAAAGCGGCAAGCTAACCAAAAAAACTTTCAAAAATTATGACATTTTTATCACGCTCGGCGAAAGTCTACTGATGTCGTTTCACGACTGACTTCAGGAGAGAAATCAACCCATCCCCCACAACGAAAAGTGTGGGGGGTTACCCTTCAGGAAACTGCCCAGAGGGCGTCTACAGTAGCTCTACAGAATGTGCGGAGTGTTTTTGTTCAGGTTCCAACTCACGACTCCACGGACATCCAGGCACAGTTACGGTTAACACAGAGCATACTTACTCTTAAGCCCTCGCAATATTTAAGATACATCAATTAGTGGTTAAACGTTGCAATATTTCGGCTTGCGGAATATTCGTCATTCCTTACCTACTTCTATTGCTGTTTTTGCTCTTGTTGAACAGTGGCATAAGATTTCAGTCACGGTACTGTCTCGCGCGCTTCGTTACGCGCAAGCTATCTTTACGGAGAATAAATTCCCCATTACACGCTACATGCAGGGGCTTTCGTTACGAAGATTATCGGTAAGGAGGATAAAAATGGAGTTGTACATTTACCCTGGTTGCACACCACAAGTTTGTCAATTTTGTCAATCTGAAGCCATCCCTAGAACTTTTCTTCGAGGAAAACCAGTTTGCTTGAGATGCACTGAATTAAAGGGATTAAATCCAATTCCGTTTTCAGCTAAAAATAGACGCCAAGTAAGCACGTTAACCGAATTACCTTTATCTGAACAAGAAGAGGCAACAATCAAGTCACTACTCAAAATTCCTCAGACAACCTCAGAGATTGCATCTTACATCGGAATGAGCAGAAGCACGACTCTCAAAAAACTGACTTATCTGGAAGCGAGAAGAAAGGTTTTTCGGTTTGGAACCGGAGCAGGTAAGCCCTGTTGGTGGGGTCTAAGCCCTGATGCTGTAGTTCCCAATATGACTGACAAAAGCTTTCCAGAGCAATTTCTAGAACTAGTGGGTTTGCGAGAACTTAGCGTTTTGGAATTGAAATTAAAGCTGGGGAAACGAATTGAAGATATTCTCACGGTTGGCAGGCGGTTACAAAAAGCGGGTAAAGTGCGCTCGTATCTTAAGGACGACATCCAATATTTCAAAGCGGTTTGAGAGATAGGCGCGAGCGCGTGTGACGCCCGTCTAACACGAAAAAAATGGTGTCGAATTTGCCGCAAAAAATTGGCAGCCTTATAAGAACGAATACCCGACTCTCTGGGTTCCTCCTTGTGAAAAAGTCGAGCCTCAATTACGGAGTACCCTTCTACGCCGACAGATCAACAATCACATTGGCTCGACTTTTTCTTGTCCCAAGTGCTTCACCCACGAGTATTCGTAGTAATAAGCCTGCCCAATTTCTAGGGGCGGCACGTTTCGGGTTGTTGCTTCTTACCCGAAAGCTGCCGAAGGCAGCGTGCGTCGGGAGTGGAGACAGTTTCGCTTTTGTCCATTTCCGTAGACACCTCAAGAATCAATGGACTATAATTACGCTATAGAGTTGAGCGTAAACAAAAAGATGTTGGTGTTTGAGGCAAAGTTGGAAGGGACAAGCGAGCAATATGGAAAGCTGGATGAAGCTATTCGTACTGCTCGCTTTGTTCGTAACAGTTGTCTCAGACACTGGATGGATAACAAGGACATTGACAAGTATGACTTGAGTGCATATTGCGCTGTACTTGCGAAAGAATTTGAGTTTGCCAAAAACCTTAACTCTATGGCTCGTCAAGCTAGCGCAGAACGAGCTTGGGCGGCAATATCTCGGTTCTACGACAACTGCAAGAAAGGCAAACCGGGGAAGAAAGGGTATCCACGTTTTAAGAAAGAACAAACACACGGTTCTGTTGAATACAAGACCAGTGGGTGGCGACTTTCTGAAAATAGGCGGCACATCGCCTTTTCTGACGGGTTTGAGGCGGGAACTTTCAAGATGTGGGGAACCCGCGATTTGCATTTCTACCAGTTGAAGCAGATTAAGCGTGTTCGCGTTGTTCGTCGTGCTGATGGCTATTACGTACAGTTTTGCATCGACCAAGAACGAATATATAAGCGAGAACCAACTGCTCACAATATTGGTATTGATGTTGGGTTGAACCACTTCTACACTGACAGTGATGGCAACACAGTTGCCAATCCGCGTCATCTCCGTAAAAGCGAAAAGTCGCTGAAACGGCTTTCTCGTCGCATGTCCAAGACCGATAAAGGTTCTAAAAACAGAGCCAAGTTTAGGAATAAGTTGGCTCGCAAACACCTTAAGGTAAGTAGGCAACGTAAAGACTTTGTTGTGAAGACAGCAAGGTGCGTAGTCCAGTCTAACGACTTGGTAGCCTATGAGGACTTGAAGGTGCGAAACATGGTGAGAAACAGACATCTCGCCAAGTCGATTAGTGATGCAGCCTGGACACAATTCCGTCAGTGGGTCGAGTATTTTGGGAAAGTGTTTGGTGTGGTCACAGTTGCTGTGCTACCCCACTATACTTCCCAAAACTGTTCTAATTGCGGGGAAGTTGTCAAAAAGTCTTTGAGTACCAGAACACATGCGTGTTTGCATTGTGGACATATTCAGGACAGAGACTGGAACGCTGCACGAAACATACTTGAGAAAGGACTCCGTACCGTGGGGCACACGGGAACGTTAATCGCCTCTGGAGACATCGACCTCTGCACGGGTGGGGAAACTCCTCCGGGTAAGCCGAGTCGTGGAAAGAGGAAACCCAAGAAGTGATTCTTGGAATCCCCCGCTGTATTCGGTACTCCGAATCAGCGGTGGGAGGGTGTCAATCCATGAAAGCTTTCACAGAATGTCTGCAAAGATATTCACAGAGTGCGCTCTTTTTTAGATGCAATCCCCAGCAAGAGCGCACTCTGTGCTTTCGCGCGGGAGGATGTCAACCTCGGAACTTCCGAAGATGCAAAACTGATCGAGAATCGAAAAAAAACCCTCGAGCTTGTGAGGGCGGGGAGTATCAACTAGGGCACTCTATACAAGAAAGCCAACAACACCTCACTGCTGCTGGCTAATCATAATAGGGTGCTGTATGCTAAAACTTCCATTTATTCATCAATCTAAGCAACTGACACTCCCACGCCTTTTAGGCGATGGGATTCTTGGAGTGAGACTGCGCTTTCTGCTTGCGCTTACTTGCGTCTTACATTCTCACATCACCTTCGTAAAGATCCAACAACAAGCGTTAATGTCCGTGTGCCGCACGGTGCTGAAATTTATTATACCACAATTTCTTAAGGGGCAGCAGATTCATCCACACCCCTTGAAGAGATGGACTTTCTCTGCGATTTTTGCACATACTGCAACGATTGGTAATAAACAGATTTTTCTTCAAAAACTAATGAAGACATCACTTGAAACCTTGGATGGTCATAGAGGGAGCGGACGGTTTAACCTCTGCACGGAAAATTATATCTAGGGTTGGGATGGACAGCAATTTGACACTCCCCGAGAGCGCATAGACGGGGATTCTTGGTTCATTGACTCGCACGTCTCTGCTGCAGCAAGAGCGCCAACTGCCCACGCGCCGGCGTGCAAAGCACGCCGGCGCGACGTACGCGCTCTTGCACACGGTACAAACGACAATCACCCGCACCCTGGAGCAGTAACTACTGTACGTTCGCTCCCGAATGAAAGGGAGAGAGGAATTAATGCCAGACTCGGTAAGGAAACAAAAGGATTGTGGATCTGCTAAAACCATTACCGTGTATTACTAAAAGCTGGGTGAGCTTAACCGTGTATTACATGGATTGAGGAAAATCCGGTCATTCCATGTAATACATGGAACGATTAGTCGTAAACATGACCTGAGTGTAATACCCAAGATTACATTCTACCCTTCATCAATAAACGCGTTAGACTTACGGTGTAATACACAGTGAGAACTGATGTTGAAGCGAGACATTCAAGGGAAGTTCGCCCTTAAAAACAATGATTATCGTCAAGTGCGCTCAGTCAGATTAACTGATGAAACCTGGAAAGCTTTGGGGATTGCTGCTGAATGCTTGGGTATGAGTAGAGCTGATTACTTGGAAAAGGTGATGAAGGAAAATGCTAGCCCAAGTATTACACGGGGAAAAGAGCCGATAGTGAAAGCTAAAACTACTGCTGTTGAACTTGCGACTAGTCCACCAACGGTGGCAACACTTGAAGCTTCACGTGACCAAGTTTTACTACAATTAAAATTAGGCAAGCAAGCTCCAGGCTACAAGGCAGCACTTAAAGCTCTCAATTATTTTATTGCTGTACTAACTAGCTAGTATGCGCAGGAGTATCAATCCGTTATCTGTATCAGTGAAGGTCGAAAAACGGTGGAAATAACTTCTGAGCGAATTGACGATATTCCCGTAAAGCTCGCCGCTTGGGTTGCTTCCCCCGGCAGACTTTACGTAATAGTGGAGTGGCTCAAACAGATGGAGATTGCCAAATGTATTGACCAAAAACTGAAGAAACCACATGGAAACCACAAAGGGCTGAGTTACGGTCAATTGAGTGTATTGTTATTAACATACATCATCACTCAGTCAGACCATCGGTTGTGTGCAGTGGAACCTTGGGTGCAGACACATCGAACGATTTTAGAGTTAAGTACGGGGTGGTCAATAGGGGAAAAAGATACCACTGATGACCGATTGGCAAGGGTAGTCGAAGAGTTAGGTAAACAGTCACAGGCAAGGCTTGAAATCGAGGTAAAGTTAGGAAGGCATTTGATTCGCGCCTACGAATTACCAACAGAAGTAGCACGAGCTGATACAACTAGTTTTAATGTAAATCATCAACAGGAAGATTCCCCAGAGGAGAATCTACTGCGCTATGGCTACTCCAAAGATTTTCGTCCAGACTTATTGCAATACCGTCAATTACTGGCGACCCTCGACCCGATGGGAATGCCTTTGGTTAGTGCCACCCTAGAAGGTAATGGAGCCGATGACCCATTATATTTCCCCACGTGGGAAAAAATGGTGAAAGTGATTCGGCATAAAAAGTTCGTCTTCATTGCCGATTGCAAAGCAGGTTCGATTGCAACTCGTGCCTCCATTGCAGCCAACTTGGGGTATTTACTGCGTTCCTGTGCCTATGAGTGGGCAACACCCCCAATATCTTCAGCAATGGGTTCTCTCACCACCAGCAGAAAGTGTGGAGATTCGTTTACCAAGGGCACATGAAGAAGAACCTGCTGTAGGGAAGGGTTTTGAAGTAGAGTTAGGCAAATTTTGGTTAAACAAAGAAACCAACAAATGGGTACGTTGGCACGAACGCTACTTGGTAGTTTATTCCCAAAGCCTTGCAACATCAATGATACGTGGTCACGGGGTCTTACACGTAAAAAATTTGGGCAGGCTTATAACTACGAGTACCCGACTACGCCGACAGATTAACAAACAAAGCCTGCCCAAATTTTTAGGGGCGGCACGTTTTGGGTAAGAATCTTCTTACCCAAAAGCTGCCGCTGACTTTGCGTCAACAGCAACGCATCTTGAGTGCGCAAACGGCTCTCAATAAATTAACCGTCAAACCAGGTATTGATCCACAAGCATTAGCTCATAAAGTAGAAAACATACTTGAGCGCTATCGTGTCAAAGATTTCTTCTCTACCAGAATTACAGAAGAAATTACTCAACAAACTCGTCATGTTGGACGAGGACGACCATCAAAAAATTCTCAAACTGAACAAGTAACGAGTATTTGTCTTCAACTTCATATCCAGCAGATTGAGAGTGCGATTAAGTCCGCAGAAACCTTGGCAGGATGGCGATTGTATGTCACTAATGCTCCTTTTACTCAACTGAGTCTATCACAAGCTGTAATGTATTACCGGAACGAGTGGCTTTTAGAGCGAGGTTTTCATCGTTTTAAACGCGGTTCTTTGCCCGCTTTACCCATTTACTTTCAAAACCAAAACCGAATCATTGGCTTAATGTTCTTGTTGAACATAGCTTTGCGAGTATTTACCCTAATGGAGTTTGTAGTACGGCAGGCACTTATAGAAACTCAACAATCCCTGTCTGGCCTTTATGATGGCAACCCAAAGCGAAAAACTGATCGCCCATCTGCTGAAAAAATGCTTAAAGCTTTTTGTAACTTAACTCTCTATTTTTTACCTGACTCTACCATCTACATCACACCAATTAACGATCTTCAAAAACAAATTCTTTGTTTAATGAAAATGCCTTCGTCTGTTTATCAGGTAAATTCTGCGAGTAGCTCAACAT
>NZ_CAWPKW010000012.1:0-281 GCF_963888615.1 Brasilonema octagenarum UFV-OR1
GCCAAGTTTTGGCAGAGCTAATTGAGCAGTGGTCGAAAGCAAACTAGAATTCCCTATTCAGTAAACCAAAATCATAAGCTACTTGTGTTTCTTCTTACATAAGAATTTGATGCTTATGTCTTCTTTGTTTGAGATTTTTCCCGCCAAAATCTCCGAAGTCGTTCTCAAAAAAAGAGTATGAAAAAGATTTTGATATTATCAGCTAATCCCAAAAACACAAACCAGCTTCGTTTGGATGAAGAAGTGCGGGAAATCCAATCAGCATTGGAACGTTGCAGAAG
>NZ_CAWPKW010000012.1:291-959 GCF_963888615.1 Brasilonema octagenarum UFV-OR1
AATTTAAAATCATTACCAAATGGGCGGTTCGGATTAATGATTTACGTCGTGCTTTGTTAGACGAAGAACCACAGATTGTACATTTTTCTGGACATGGTGTTGGTACTGAAAATACGGAGCTAAATAATAATCAAGAACAAACAAGTCAGCGCCAAATTGTCCCCAAATCTTCGCAACCTAGTGGCATAGTTTTGGAGGATGACTTTGGGCAGACGCAACTGGTTAGCACAAAAGCACTTACAGAACTATTTGAGTTATTCAAAGACAAAGTTGAGTGTATTTTGCTCAACGCTTGCTACTCCGAAAATCAGAGTAACGCTATTTATCAGTATATTGATTGCGTTATTGGCATGAACCGTGCTGTCCCAGATAACACTGCCATTAAATTCTCTGTGGGATTTTATGATGCCATTGGTGCTGGTAGAACTTATGCGGATGCTTTTAAGTTTGGTTGCAACAATATCGACCTTAATAATATTCCGGGCGATTTGATTCCAGCAATAAAAAATCGAAATCAATCGAAATCTTTATTTTCACCTAATTCCAAGGAGCAAAAACCAAACATGGCTGGCGATCATAACGATAATAAGCGCATTCAAGGCGGTTATATACAAGGAAATTTTTCTGGTAGTTATAATAATTCCGGCAATTTTATTGAGGGAAATTAC